>DATBVZ010000029.1:0-3077 GCA_036515095.1 Cyclobacteriaceae bacterium
TGCTGGCATTGGTTCTTTGCCTGCTGATCGTCGGGCTCCATTCCGTGAACGCCGCACGAAAGAATCCTGCTGAGATTTTGAAAAATGAATAGTGGAAAGAATTTAGAGTGAAAAATTTGCGGTCGGAATGAAACACTATCCGTTATCCCGCGCGATTGCTTGCTGGGATAACGTTAACAGGCAGGATGAAACGCCAGATGAGATATGAATGACTATAAGCCTCCAAAAATAGTCCTCCGCTTCTTCCGGTGGTATTGCCACCCGAAGATGCAGGACTACATTGAAGGGGACCTGATGGAAGTGTATGAGAGGAGGGTAAAGGCGGTTGGAAAAAGAAAGGCGGATATACGATTTGTTATCGATGTCCTGTTGTTGTTCCGCCCGGGTATTATCAGGCCATTTATAAACTTCACGAACGCAAACGAAGCAGATATGATATCAAACTATCTTAAAGTTGGGATCAGGAACATCCTGAAATACAAAGTTTACTCTTCCATAAATATATTCGGGCTTGTCATCGGGATTGCGGCAAGCCTTCTGATAGCACTGTATATTTCAGATGAATTGAGTTACGATCATTTTCTGAAAGATGCGGACCGCATCTATCGTATCGGTTCGAGCGGAAGGTTTGAAGGAAGTGAATTCAGACAGGCAGTGGCCTCTGCGCCTGTTGCGGGTGCATTGTTGCACGAGGTGCCGGAGGTGGAAGGCGCCACCCGTTTCGGACAGTGGCAGACCATGCCGGTGCGGTACGAGGATAAATCGCTTATGGAAAAGGGGATGCTGGTGGCCGATTCCAATTTCTTTCAGTTCTTTTCCTTTCCTCTGATATCCGGCGATCCGGCCTCTGTTTTGAAGGGAACGAACAAGCTCGTAATTACCGAGATTGCCGCAAAGCGATATTTTGGGGATGCAGACCCGGTAGGAAAGATCCTTCTTCGTGGTGAAGACAGGATACCTACCGAAATTACAGGCGTTGCCAAAGATCCGCCGTCCAATTCGCACCTGAACTTTGAAATGATCCTGTCCGGGGAATCCTGGCCTTACCTGCAAAATGAGCATTGGTCAAACACTTTTGTGTATAGCTACATTCGCATTAGTCCAGGTTCCAACCCGCAGGCTGTGAAAGCAAAACTGGATGCGATTACCGAAAAATACCTGGGGCCGGAACTTGAAAAAATAATGGGTCTGTCCCCGGAACAATTCAAGGCGAACGGCAACCAATTTGGATTCTTCCTTCAGCCCATGCTGGACATTCATTTGAAATCCGACTTGACCAGCGAGATTAAACCCCAGGGAAACATCCGGTATGTTTATGTATTTGGGGCCATCGCGGTGTTTATACTTTTGATCGCATGCATCAACTTTATGAATCTCTCTACTGCCAGGTCGGCTACGCGTGCAAAAGAGGTTGGTGTACGGAAATCAGTTGGTGCGCTGAGAACCATGCTGATTCGCCAATTTCTCTCAGAGTCCATGATCTATAGCTTCGTGTCAACCCTCCTCGCTCTGGGGATCATTGGGTTGGTTCTTGAACCCTTCAATGTCCTTGCCGGGAAGGACCTTCGGTTAAGTTTTTTCGCCCAACCCGTCATTATTGTCGGAATAGCAGGATTTACATTGCTTATCGGACTTATTGCCGGCAGCTATCCCGCATTTTACCTTACCGCTTTCAGGCCTATGGATGTATTAAAAGGCAGGGTCGGCGTTGGCCATCGCAAATCGGGTTTGAGAAATTCACTCGTGGTCTTTCAATTCATGATCTCCATAGCCCTCATCCTGGGGAGCATGGTCGTTTACAAACAATTGGAATACATGCAGGAGAAACACCTGGGGTTTGACAAGGAGAATGTAATTGATCTGCACAATGGATGGTCGATCGGGAACAAGATGCAGGAATTTAAGAACGAGCTGGCCCTCCATCCTGAATTCAGGAGCGCGGGTTTCGTGAGCGCGCTGCCCCCCGATATCAGGGACGGCAATCTTTTTCGGAAAGGAGGGACTGAACAAGATATTGTTCTGAATCTATTTACAAGCGACTATGATCTTTTGTCGGCCATGGGGTATGAGATGGCGCAGGGTCGCTTCTTCTCGCCTGATTTTCCTTCGGACAGTACCGCCTTCATTCTCAATGAAACCGCTTACGACCAATTGGGCTATGATGGGCTCGAAGGACAGACGGTATTGAATTTTAATGCCGAAACACCCGTCCCATTCAACCTGATTGGTGTCATCAAAGATTTCAATTTCGAGAATTTAAGAACTACCGTTAAGCCTATGGCCATTCTTCTCAATGCCGGGCGTAATAACTATATGGTCAGGCAGTCAAACGATAGGGTTGCCATCCGTATCGCTCCCGGCAACGCGGCAAAAGCAATTGACAAGCTGGAAGGCATCTGGAAGAAATATTCGGGGAGTCCCTTTGAGTACACTTTTCTCGACCAGGATATCGATGCCATGTTCAGGTCTGAGCAGCGTATGAGCCGCATAATTTTCATTTTTGCAACGCTCACGATCGTCATCGCCTGTCTGGGACTATTCGGCCTGGCCACCTATACCGGGGAGCAGCGCAGCAAGGAGATTAGCATCCGAAAGGTATTGGGAGCGTCCCTTGCACAAGTAGTAGGCCTTTTGATCAGGGATTTTGCTGTATTGATCGGGATAGCCTTTGTTATCGCCGCTCCGATGGGATGGTATCTCATGAGCTACTGGCTTCAGGAGTTTGCCTATCGGATACAGGTAGACTGGTGGATGGTACTCATTGCGGGACTGGCAGCTTTTTCTGTTGCTATACTGACCATTGGCTATCAGTCGTTGAGAACGGCAAGGGAGAACCCGGTGAATGCATTGAAGAATGAGTGATTGCGATGGAGCCCTGTCGGCCTTACTTCACCTCGTAATCGATGACGAAAGGTTCTTCCAGTATGCTAAGCTTTCCCAGCAGCGCTCCGAATTTCTTATGCTCAGGATGGGGGAGATAAGCGTCACGTGCCGCGACATTTTCAAAGGTAAGCAGATAGACATGGGTAAAGCCTTTGTTGAGGTTCTCAGGACTATTATTGACGCCGTGCTCGAAG
>DATBVZ010000030.1:0-3849 GCA_036515095.1 Cyclobacteriaceae bacterium
CCGTCACATCGAGGATATTGTTATCGGACGTTTTCATACTCACTGTTTTTAAAAGGTCATACCTATCAGAAAAAAGGATAATGATAACAAATCACGAATTCCGGATTTGTCATCCGTTTCCTTTCAAAAGTAAAATGAAAGATCAGCGTGAGTTATGACTAAGGTCATACGCGCCAGGAAGTGCGAAAAGCCCTGCGGCGGGAACGATCAGAATTTGATCTTGTGTCCTTCAAGAGTCAGTTTCCCTTCCTTCTCCATTTTCTTTACGGCCCGAATCACCGTCTCCACCCGAAGCCCTGTCATGTCCGCGAGCTGTTGCCGGGTGAACGGTATCAGTACCTTTTCCCCGACTGGTTGTTTAGCCACCTTGGATTTGAAATACTTGATGACTGTCATCAGCCGGTGTTCCGGTTCATAAGAGGATACTTCGGTCAGGATCATGGACTTGTATTGCAACCGCTTACAGAGAACCTGGTCCAGCCGGATATGCAATTCAAAATTATCCTTCAGCAGCTGGATGAACTCGCTTTTGGCCAATCGCCATACTTTCCCTGCCGTCATCGCCATGGCGCTGCTGGGGTAGGGGAAATCACCCAGCAAAGGAGGTTCACCGAAACTTTCCCCTTCCGCAAAAATCCCCTGCGTAAATTCCTGTCCGTCAGGGTTCAGCACAAACATTTTTACCTGTCCTTCCTCTACCTGAAAAAAATCCAGCGCCTGCCTGCCTTCCTCAAAAAGCATCTGGTCTTTCTGAATGGTAATCAGCTTTGCTTTGTAATCCTGTAAGAGCGACGATGGTACCAACCGCTTTTTTTTGCCGGGCAAGATAGGAAAATATTGGGTGACTGTCATGGGCAGTCGTTCAAAGAATGAGTGAATGAGCGAGTGAGTGAATGGGCGAATTCCCTCAGACTATCGTACACACTCCGCCGGCGCAGGCGGCCTCAGCCCTGTGATCGGTCTCGTCATTCGCCTCATACACCTGTGTCAGATCTATTGCTCTCAGGCTTTTCTCAAGCGCTTCAAATTCTTCGCGGGTAATATCTTCGAAGGGAGCCTGTTTATAATTTCCTGAATCGTATGGCAATACGCTCAGCCCGTTATAAGATGCTTTATTCTCCCACATCCATTCGCCCACTCTTTTCCAGTCATCCTCCTGTATTGATACCGTGGCCGAAACATTGTTGGCATTATTTCCCCGGCGGAAACCGTTCTGTACCCATTCGGTATTGAAACGCTTGATTCGCTCCAGCAAGCACATGACATCCTCTGTCCGGAGTATGCTTCCTTCCGGCGCTTTCTGCGGAATTCGTATTATTGCCTGTTTACTGTTGAGCATATCATCTTCCAGCAACTCGGGGTGATGGATGCTCAGGTGCGTGTACAATGCTTCGTTCTTCCCGATGCGTATTCTCCTTATGTAGTAATTATTATGCCAGGCATGTATCCCTGATGAAGTTCCCAATACCAGGGATGTCGTTCCAGAGGGTTTGATCGTGGTGCACCGGGCGGCAAACTGGATTCCTGCCTGGGAAGAGACCGTAAGGTTCGCTTGCTTGACCGCTTCGGCCGCCTCAAGCAGATCAAACGCGGATATCCGGCCGCTGGCGATCCCGGTCATCCCAACCCCGATGAGTGCGTCATGTTCGGTAGTAGTCCTCCACTCTTCACGGAGATAGTGAAAGTTCGTGAAGCCCGCCTGTAGTGTTCCGAGAAAGGCGGCGGCACGGCAGCGCTGATTGAGGTCCTCCTGGGAAGCGATATCGGAGACATTTACCTCGCACAGGTTGCAGAACTGGAACGGGCGAAGTGCAATCTCACAACAGGGGTTGGTTCCCCAGTCCGGATCATTGGTAAAGTAAAACCCCGGCTCACCCGAACCCGAGGCTTCAATCTTTCTCCACAGGCCGAAGAATTCCTCGCGCGTAGTGGTGTCCCGTGAAAGAACGGCTGAGTTATTTGCGCGTCCCCGTTGTTCATTCAGTTCCCACCAGCGGCCGAACTTGCAGGTGAGCATCTCTTCGTCGTTGGGCGAGAACAAGGCGATCATAGCGGAGCGACGGATACCGCCGGCAAGAACCGCATTGGCCAGGTGACACATGATATCGTGGCATTCCAGCGGTGAAAGCTTCTCGCCGTCTTCTTTACGATCCAGGATGGCCTGGATGTGGGCCACACAGATCTTCAGGGGTTCCGGTCCCGGCGCTTTCCCCCCCGCGGTTACCAGTCGGGCTCCCTTGGGCCGAATATCAGAGTAATCGAATTCCGGCAGGAACTTGCTCTTGCCAAAGTAACCCTTCAGGAGTACTTTGATGGCATCTGCCCATCCTTCGAGGCTATCGCCAATCAGGAACTTTCTCGTTTTCTCAGCCTTCTTCACCGGCGGTAATTTTTCCACGTGATCGAACTGCACGGAGTAGCCCACGCCCGTACCACCAAGCAGCAGGAAAAGGGTTTCCGAAAATGCACGTATATCGTCCACCGGAAGATAGGCGCAGTTGTAAATGCGGCTGTTGTTGCGGGCAATTGCCGGTCCGGCGAATTGCATGGCACGCATGGATGGCAATACTTTCCTGTCGTGAACGTATTGCATCCAGTAATGTATGTCATCCTCGAGCTGGGGATATTTTTCCAGCATCATATTCTCATACCGAAGGCAGATTTCGTTCCATGTTTCCCTGCGGTTCAATTCAGGCAGGTAGCGCGCATACTTCATGTGCACAATGATATCGCTCAGAATTTCCTGATTCAGTTCCACGTTTGTTCTCAGTTTGGTGTATAATCCTTTTTCTTTACGCGTTGGAAAAGAATATTGTTTTCCAGGTGAATGTGCTGCACAAGGTCATTGTCAAAGTCCTGCAGCATCTGATAGGCTGCGCGGAAAGTGGGGCAGGCGTAGTCGGGAGGGGTGTAGTGCCTCGTCATGCTGCGGAGTGACTTCACCAGTTCTCCCGCATATTCGTGGTCTTGCTCCGTTGCGGCGATCAGCACCCGGATGTTGGCATCGATGGAAGTCAGTTCGCGTTCTACTGGCCTTGGGTCCAGCAACCTGCGTATTGCCGGGAATAGTATTTCTTCTTCCCCTGGCATATGATCCTTCAATTCCGTAACCAGGTCATTGAAGTCGTCGCGCACAGCAAGCACGGACAGGTCATCCTCGCCGTGTATGGAGCACACGGTATCCAATAAGGCCTGTATCTGTGAAATGGACTGCTTTACAAAGCGGTGGTGATGCTGAACAATGAAGTCTATCAGCAACGAGGCTTCCCATTTGTCAAAATGGATCCCGCTGCTTTCCGACTCCTCATCGGTTGCCTGAAGTATCTCCTCCCGGATCTTTTCCGTATTGTACTTCTGGATTTCGCACGCCGTTTGAAACAGCATCTGCCCCTGGCAGCAATAGTCGAGGTTATGCCGGTTAAGAATTGACGCCGCAGGAGGAAAGCTCAATGCAATGTCCGCCAAGGTTGCGGTAGTCCATGAGAAGGATTGATCTTGTTGTTCCATATTTCTTCACTTGCGATAAGCCTGGTCAAATTTACCTGCGTTCGGTACTTGGGGGTATGATCCCGGTCATATTCACGGTCTTGACGGCGTGGAATCCGTTCACAGCAGTGTTGTCTTGTTGAAGGTCAGCAGGGGCACCTTTCCATGAAAGGCGAGTTGCCGGGTTACGCTTCGGCCAAACAGTTTTTCGTAAAAGTCAAGCCTGTGCGTGAACATGGCCAGCATGTCGGCATTTGTTTCAGACACAAACCGGTCGACTTCCTCCGCAATGTGGTCGTTTTTTGATACGTGGAAGGATATCTTCGGGTAGTCAGTAAGCCGGACCAATTCCGCTGTAAGCTG
>DATBVZ010000031.1:0-8144 GCA_036515095.1 Cyclobacteriaceae bacterium
AAGCCGGGCCGGTTCCTCCAATACCGGGGTTGCAGACAATCCCCGTATTTGAAATACGCCGCCCAGTCCGGAGGCGAGCAACTTCCCATCCACGGTAATTAATCCGGATACCTTTGCAGGAATTCCACTGACCTGCCTGTAGGCATACTGTGTTGATCGCAGTACCCTTTGTATCCGTTTCTCCTTTGCCCTGCTCATCCCGACTGGCGGTTGCGTGATGCCTGCTTCGTTGCGGCCCTCTTCCGGCGGTGTTGCCGGGGGCTGGTCCTGCGACACCGCCGGTTTAGGCTCCCGATTCCTCTTCAGGAACCAAAACAATCCGCGTCTTTTCTTTACCTCTTCCGGGGAGTCAGCCCCAGGGCTGACTTTGTCAACCTCGCTCTCTGCCGGGAGTGGCGATGCCGTATTCAGGTCCTCCTGGGCGTCGACATAATACGTGAATTCATCATAAACTTCCTCCCGGACCAGTTTGAACAAACCGAGAGAAGTGCCCACGTAGACCTCGTCGTCAAACATTTCCGCGCAAAGCAGATTCCCTTTCAGGCCGTCGTAACTACTGTACGATCGGAAAGGCAGAAATGGAGCTATCCGCGTAAGGCCATAGTTGTGCGAAACCCAGACATTACCATCCTCGTCGGTAATAAGCGCGTATATTTCATTGTCGGGAAGACCCGTGTTATAATTGATGATCTCCACAATGGATCCTGTGACAGGGTCAACAAAAACGATCCCTCCACGCAGTGTGGCTATTGCTACTAATCGGCTGTTCACCCAACTTCCATCAACGATCACACTGGCATCGACGTAACCGGTTTCTTTCAGTATCACTTCGGTGAGTGAAAGATCGCTCCGGCAAATGAACAGCCTGTTATCGGAAGTTCCGATCAGGTAGCTGTCGTCAAGTCGCGAGGCGAAAATTATATCCGGAGTCTTCTCCGTATCGAACGATGACCGGGCGAGCTCGTGTGGACTCTGCAACGTGAAGATGCCCGACCTTTCGGTACTGATATAGGGTTTGCCGAACATGCCGACCAACGCATTGAACGCTCCGGAGCGCGCACTTGATTTGATGGCGGTTGCCTTATCATTCTTTGTGCATGCATAAAAGGCGTCGTCGTTAAGAAAATAAACAGCGTCATTTCCGCTTGTTACCTGGAATACGTTCCCGACTTCATCCGTTGACAGGATTGCTGTCGCCATTCTGCCGTCCGGTCCCCTTGTCAGCTTTCCAAATCCTCCTGCCCCGCCCCAATAGATGGTGCCGTCCTTATGGGTTTCAATGGCATAAACGGCGCCGCTTCCCTGAATCAGATCCCAGTTCTTCCCGTCAAACTGAAGTATTCCGGCACGCGTAGCGAAAAACAAAACTCCATCGCTTCCCTGCGCCATATCGAACGAGACATGATCTATTCGCTTATCACCGGGAGCATAGTGGGATAAAAAGTAGTGTCCGGATTGTGCTGTCCCGGCAAAAGGCCACAGGACCGCAAGTACGTATAAAAAGTTCCTCATGAGGATACGTCTCATTCAAATTTACGGATTGCACGTACACAAACCTAATCCGACCAAGGCCTGCCGAGGAGCGTCAACTGATCCTGCTCCAGTTCACCACCGATTTTCGCTGAGACAGAATTTGTGTCCTAATGGCGCTGTTTTCGCGAGCCTTCAGGTCCGGGTCCCTGGTCAGTACATCCATTGCCGCTTCCCTGGCCTCTTTGAGGAGCTCTCCGTCCCTGGCCAGGTCGGCGATCCGGAGATCGGGAATGCCGCTTTGCTGAGTTCCCATCAGATCCCCGGGGCCCCGCAGGACAAGGTCGGCTTCCGCAATTTCAAAGCCATCGTTTGTTCTCACCATAGTCTCTATCCGCTTTCGGGATTCGCTGGTAACCTTATGATCTGTCATCAAAATGCAATACGATTGGTCTGCGCCGCGCCCCACCCGTCCCCGTAGCTGATGCAGCTGCAGGAGGCCGAAACGTTCCGCATTTTCAATAACCATCACGGATGCATTGGGAACATCAACGCCGACTTCTATGACCGTGGTTGCCACCATGATCGTTGTTTCTCCCTTTATGAAGCGAGCCATTTCAAAGTCCTTGGCTTCGGACTTCATCTTGCCGTGTAAAATGCTGACAGCCTGATCCGGGAAAGCCCGGCAAATGCTTTCATAGCCATCCATCAGGTGCTTGAGATCAAGCTTCTCTGATTCATCGATCAGCGGATACACCATGTAGATCTGCCTTCCTTCCGCTATCTGATCACGAATGAAAGCGTTAACCTGAAGGCGGTGTGAATCATAACGATGGATGGTCTTGATGGGCTTCCGGCCTTTCGGCAGTTCGTCGATAACAGAGACATCAAGATCACCATACAATGTCATGGCAAGTGTACGTGGAATTGGCGTGGCGGTCATAACCAGTACATGGGGGTAAAGTGTTACCTTCTTATCCCAGAGTTTGGACCGTTGGGCTACCCCGAAACGGTGTTGTTCATCGATAATGGAAAGCCCGAGATTCTTAAACTGTACTTCATCCTCCAGAAGCGCATGGGTGCCGATCAGGATCTTCAACGCTCCTCCCCTAAGTCGGTCATGGATTTCCCTTCTTGCACGTTTCCCGGCCGACCCGGTGAGGATAGCAAGGGGTATATCCATTGCCGAGCAATAGGCCGACAGGTTATTGTAATGTTGGCTTGCAAGAATTTCTGTTGGCGCCATTAACGCACACTGCGCGTCACTACCCACAGCGATAAGCATACAAATAAAGGCAACTATTGTTTTGCCACTGCCCACGTCCCCCTGAAGCAGGCGGTTCATTTGCGTGCCCGACTTCAAATCAACATAGATTTCTTTGATGACGCGCTTCTGAGCATCCGTTAGCGCAAAGGGTAGAATTTCATTATAGAAGGCGGTAAGCAGAGCGGTATTGGTGAACACCTGCCCTCTGAATTTCTCCTTCCTTACAAGTTTCAGTTTGATGAGCCTCAGTTGGGTGTAGAAGAGTTCCTCAAACTTCAGTCGTCGCTGTGCCTCACGCAGAGCCTCAATGTCCGCGGGAAAATGGATGGATTCCACGGCCTGCCGCTTAGAGATAAGTCCTTTGCGGGCACACATGGAAGAAGGAAGGGTTTCACGGATCTTCTCCGTTGCCTGCCGAAGCAGCTCCTGCACTAACCGGGATATGAATCTGCTATCTACATGCCGTGCCCTGAGTTTCTCTGTCAACGGATAGATCGGGTAGAACGACCCCAACTTATCCGTTCCGTCAACGTGGACTTCAAACTCCGGATGAACCATTGACCACCTGTTCCCATACCGGGTAGGTTTCCCGAAAACGACATACCGAACTCCGGGTTTAAGACGCTCTGCAATCCAGGCGATCCCCTGAAACCATACGAGCTCCATCTGGCCGGATTGATCGGCGAGCTGCGCGGTGAGCCTCCTGCTTCTTCCGGACCCTATCAATTCCTTTCGCTTAATTAGCCCCTTTACCTGCACATATTGCATTTCATCTGCAATGTCACCGATATTGTAAAAGCGGGTTCTATCTTCGTAACGAAAGGGATAGTGTTGAATCAAATCCCCATAGGTAAAGACCGAGAGTTCCTTGTTTAGCAGCGATGCGCGTTGAGGTCCAACCCCCTTAAGAAACTCGATCGATGTATCAAAAAAAGCAGCCATGTTTAACAACCAAATCTCAAAAAATTTGCAGACCTTTAACTACCCACCTCAACATTTTCTTATAAATTGCATCGTGCTTTCAATTCCGTGGTTACGTAGTTGCGAAATGAATTATTAACCCCGGAAATCGTTTACCATGGAAAATCCTAAACTATACAAGGGCATTGAGTATGTAAAGCTCAATGAACTTCCGGAAGATCAGCAGCGTAAGATTAGAGAATCGTTGAACCAGGAATTGTTCATAAAAATTCTTGTAAATGGAGAGCTTCAACTGGACTGTATTCTGTACAAGGACTATTCCTATTGGTTTGACCGGGTATACAGCGCCAGTCAAAAAGCCGTCCCGCCCGAGCGCGCATCAGCTGCAACGGAAGATATAGCGCCGCTTAACGTAAGCATTGCAAAAAGCTAATCCCAAATTCCGTTTTGCGGTAGTATTTCCAACACATTTCCCTCGGGGTCCTCGAAATAAACAGACTCTTTGCCGCTTTTCCAGGTTATCCGGTCGGTGATAGCGATCCCTTTCCTTTCCAATTCCTCCCGCACAAGATCGTAATCCTCATCGGTCACCTCAAATGCCAGATGCTGCTTCCCTCCGCCAAAATGCGCGGGCGGACTTGTCTTTTGCCTGGAATCCTCGGGGTTGAAGCACAGCAATACGGAGGATCCTACCCTTAGGAAAAGATGCTTGTCCGGCAAATAGTCGATGACCGGAAGTTCCAGCAGATCGTGGTAATAGGATCGGGCCCGTTCGAGGTCACGGACATACAGGCAAGTCTCCTTGATCTTTAGAAATCTCATCGGCACAATTGCGATCTTATCGCATCGTATTCTTTCATTATTTCATCGATGATTACCGCCGCAGGCTTGACTTCGCCAATGCCCGCAGACACCTGGCCGATCTCCAGCTCACCCTCATCCAGGTCGCCTTCGAAGATCCCTCTTTTCGACCTGCGGGTCCCCAACAAATTTTTTAGTTCTTCCGGTCCGGCGCCCCTTCGCTCGGCCTCTTCCACCGACTCATAAAAGCTGTTCTTTATCATCCTTACCGGCGTCAACTGTTTCAAGGTTAACATTGTATCTCCTTCCCTTGATTCCGTTACCTTCCGCTTGAAGTTTTCGTGAGCCGAAGATTCGGCACTGGCTGCAAACCGCGATCCGATCTGGACTCCATCGGCACCAAGGATCTGTGCCGCCAGCATGCCCTTGCCGGAAGCTATACCTCCTGCAGCCAGTAGGGGTACCTGCACGGCTTGCCGGACCAACGGAATCAATACAAACGTAGTGGTCTCCTCCCTGCCGTTATGGCCGCCAGCCTCAAAGCCTTCAGCGACAACGGCGTCTACGCCCGACTGCTCCGCCTTTACCCCAAATTTCACACTAGAAACAACATGGGCTACGGTTATTCCCAGGTCCTTGAGAAAACCCGTCCAGGTTGCAGGATTTCCGGCTGAGGTAAATACAATCTTTACACCCTCCTCCCTGATGACGTCCATGATCTTCTTAATCTCCGGATACAACAGAGGAACATTTACACCAAATGGCCTGCCGGTAGCCAACTTGCATTTCCTGATGTGCTCGCGAAGCAACTCAGGGTACATGGACCCCGATCCGATCAGCCCGAGTCCCCCGGCATTACTTACCGCCGAAGCCAGGCGCCACCCGCTGCACCACACCATCCCTGCCTGTATTATCGGATACCGGCTACCAAACAAGTCTGTTATTCTTTTGCCCCCATTCATGCCAGAATATGACATCTTTATGGCAAAGAACAAATGCCGGAGCGGGCCTATTTTCCGCCTCATTTTGGCCCGATCAGATCCTTGTTCGAACCGCAGTCAGAGTTGTCCACAAAGAATTGATTGACAAAATGCGTTGTACCCACCTGTTTGTCAGGTCATTAACCAGTAACAGTAAGGTAATGTGGATAAGTGGCTTAATTTGTGGAATTCTTTTTGATGGAATTGGGGCTACCGATAACTCGTTGAATTTTAGATATTTTGTGAATTTATGACGGACGACCTACGTACAAAAATACCAGCGCGAATGAAAAATCCTATCCCGGTTGTCTTTTTGCTTTTTTCATCGCATATACTTCTATATGGTCAGGCTCCAGGAAACGCAGAAATTGTAAAGCTACCCGAATTGCAGAAAATCATAGAAGCACCTTCAGAGCAAATAAAGGTCGTCAATTTTTGGGCTACCTGGTGTGCTCCCTGCATCAAAGAAATTCCTCTTTTTGAAGAATTGAATGCGGAACGAAATGATGTAAAGGTATTCCTTGTGAGCCTGGACCTGGATCTGGACCCCAACCCAGCAAAGGTATACAGGTTCATGGAGCGTCGCGGAATCGAATCCGCGGTATTGCTCCTGAACGAAAAGGATCCCAATACCTGGATCGATGAGATCGACCCGGATTGGTCTGGCGCACTGCCTGCAACGCTGATCGTTAACGGCTCTACCGGTGAAAGAATTTTCATTGAAAGGCAATTGCAGGATGGCGATCTTGAGCAACTCATCCGGGATGTGAAGTAACCGATAAATTGAACCTCACAGACCGGAACCGATGAACGACTATTTTTAACTAAAAGACTGGCAAATGAACACAAAAACTAATCTCTTCCTGCTCGCCTGCTTTGTAGTGCTGGCCGCAGGAAAATCGACCTCCCCTGATGGGTATGCGGTTGGTGACCGGGTCGAAGATTTCAAATTGAAGAATGTGGATGGAAAGATGGTAGCGTTGTCTGACTACAAGGACCAAAAGGGAGTAATACTGATCTTTGACTGCAACACATGCCCTTACTCAAAGGCTTACAATCAGCGCATTATTGATCTGCACGCAAAATACAGTACCAGGGGATTTCCTGTTGTGACCATCAATGCAAATGATCCCAATATTTCACCCGGAGATTCCTTCGCTCAGATGGTCAAGCGGGCAAAGAACAAAGGCTACACCTTCCCCTACCTGATTGATGAATCACAGGATGTGGCTCGTGCTTTCGGAGCAACAAACACGCCGCACGTTTTTCTGCTCACCAAAACAGGCAATGATTTTGTTGTTGCCTATACAGGCGCTATCGACAACAATTCCAGGGATGCGGCCAGGGCAGACAAGCGCTATGTTGAAGATGCAATAGGGGCGTTGATGACCGGCAAGGACGTGCCCACAACCCGCACCAAGGCGGTTGGGTGCGGGATAAAATACAGAAATACCTAGCGGGCACAAAAATCATCAAAGCAGAACGCTTCCCCGTTAGATGGGAAGCGTTTTTTTTGTGCCCGGATCCGGCCTCCAATGGCCATTCGGGCCATCCAAAGCAGTTCAAGATTGGCACAATGCTTGATACTAATTCACCGGAACTCAACCTATAACTGTAGCGTATGAAAGGTGTTGTAGTAGGGCTATTTTTTTTGTGTTCGGCATTGACTTCGCAAGCTTACATTTCCGGGATCGCCATACAGTCGGAAGGCCGCACGTCCATGCAGGTATTTGTAAATGGGAAACTTTACAACAAAGTACCTAACAATTTCGTCCGGGTGAAAAGCAGGCCGGGACTGTTCCACGTGAGCGTGAAAGTTCTCAATCCCTACGACAAGCGATACTATGTTATTGAGAAAGACATTCGGGTGGAGAAAGGGCTTGAGTTCTATTACAAGATCGTTTTCACAAGGGGAGAAAAGCCATCATTCAGGGAAGTACGGAGATACCCCGTATACAGCAAGTACTTTCTCAATCCAGCGTTATTCAACCGGCACAGCGTGACCTGAAACTCATTTCCGGTTTACCAGCAAGACAAGAAGAACCACCACGAGTATAACGGTCAGGAAATTCCATTCCGCGAGGCCAAAAACCAACCCGAAGATGCCACCGATGATGCCGGCTATGGTGCCGAAGACACCGGCTACGATCCCAAACACTGCGCCAAAGACTCCCATTACGGCACCGAATAATCCGCCAACTACGCCTACTAACAGCGGGAAGGCAAGGAGGAGAGCAAAAATGAGGATGAGCGTGGTAAGGGTCCTGGTCATATCGGCAGGGTTATAGAGTAGTTTCACGGATTTGGCAGGAATAGGTTTCCACGGGAAACAAGAGGCACCCGAACCGAGTGCCTGCTCAAGCAACTATAGACTCCTAAAATGGGTATTTGCCCTTATCGATAACGTAATCTGCCACCTTTCGCCGGCCGATCTTCAGGTTGTAAGGCTCTATTCTGGTGAATCGTTTCAGCCCCAGCAACATTAGCCTTAGCTCATCACCTTCAGCAAAAGCCATGACTGCTTGTCGTCCATGGGAAGCGATCTTCGAAATTGCTTCGTGGAGATAAATCATAGCCATTTCCAATTGAACCGTGCAGGACTCAGGTCCTTTTTGCCGGATCATCTTTTCTACCCGCAGCAAGCATGATTCAGCGACATAAATCTCAATGAGGATGTCCGCAAGATCCATGAGAATTTCCTGTTC
>DATBVZ010000032.1:0-7780 GCA_036515095.1 Cyclobacteriaceae bacterium
GAAAAAAGCGTATAGTAGGCGATTACCGTGCTGTTGCGAAAGGGGTTTCTGTCAAACCATCGCCTCAGTGTCAGCTTCAGAAGTCCTGCGTATTCCCTGATCGTACCCATCTGCTATGAAACTGCAAAAACACGACCATGACGGTCCGGGGTGCCCGCCTTTTGGATTTCGCATTCCTTTGATGCCTCGTCCGGCAAAAATGAACACAACGATGTGGAGTAATTCCTACACGTGGCTGAAGGCCATTGCGCTAAGGAAGAGGATCAGACTTTGTATTTTAAGTGATAATCGGGTTCTATCGTAGTAGTGGCTTTCTTCTTTGGACCCGGCCTGGGGAACGACAGGATGAACGTGGCACCTTCATTACTTTTGCTTTCCGCCCGGATGGTTCCTTTATGGTGTTGCACAATTTTTTTGCAAAGAGCCAGTCCAAGACCAGTGCCTTCAAATTTTGCCTCGGATTGAAGACGCGTAAACATCCCGAATATCTCTTCGGCATACTTCTGATCAAAGCCCAATCCGTTATCCTTTATTATTATCGTGCAGTCCGATGCATTTTGAGATTGGACAGAGACTTCCGCATAAATATTAATAACGGGAGGAACGCCCTTTCGGGTAAACTTGAGTGAATTGTTGATCAGGTTTCGGAAGAGCAATTTGATAAGGCCGGGATGAACGTGAAGAACGGGGATCTTGTCCACAATTATTTTTGCATTGCCAGCCATGATCTGCTCATCCAGCTCCTCCAGGACATCCATGATGATGACGTTGATATCCGTTGGAACAAATTCCGTAGCATCCGCGGATACCCGGGCCATGCTAAGGATATCCCGGATCAGGGATTGCATTTTTTCGGCCGACCGTTGAATACGCTCAATGTCTTCCAGGTTGACGATACCCGGTGTATTCCTGTTCTTGATTACGAATTTATTAGAGAATAACCGTATTTTCCTGAGGGGCTCCTGCAAATCATGCGAAGCCATGAAGGCAAACCGGTCCAGCTCCTTATTTACGGTCTCCAGGTGATCGATGTTCCGGATCAGCTGACGATTCAGTTTTTGAACTTTTTCTTCCGAAGCTAAACGCTCGCGATTCTCCTTTTCCAGTTCCCGGTTCGCGGCAATGAGACTTTTTTCCTGCTGCTGAAGCTTTTTGTTCTTTTCATACAGATCGACAAAGACAGCGACTTTTGCCCGAAGGACGTCCGGGTTGACGGGTTTGTAAATGTAGTCCACCGCACCGGCCTGGTAACCCTTAAAGAGTTCGTCATCCCCAAAATTGTTCGCCGTAATAAAGATGATGGGTATGTGTTTTAGTTTATCGCGTTGATAGATCATAGTCGCGGTTTCGAAGCCACTTTGATTTGGCATTCGCACATCCATCAGGATAAGGGAAAAATCGAACTCCTTGAGCAGGATCCTGAAGGCTTCCCTTCCTGATCGGGCTTTCACAAAGTGATACCCATTGGGTTCCAGGATTGCTTCTATGGAAAGCAAATTGTCTTCGCGGTCATCTATCAGCAACAATTTTGATTTCATTTATCCCGGGTTGTCATTTGTAAAACCACAATCGCATTAACGCGAGCAACTGGTCGATCTTGAGAGGCTTTGTGATATAATCCGAGGCACCGGCTTGAATGCATTTCTGTCTGTCACCCTTCATTGCTTTAGCAGTTACGGCAATGACGGGCATCGAACTGTTTGTATGCTCGCGCCGTATCTTTTGCATGGTTTCGTAACCGTCCATTTCGGGCATCATGATGTCTATGAGAACCATTTCGATAGCCCGGTTGGCATTCAATAGGGCAATGGCATCCTTGCCGCTTTCTGCAGTGGTCACGTTAATGTTGTACCGTTCGAAGACGGTCGTCAACGCAAAGAGATTCCGCACATCATCATCTACCACGAGGATTTTTTTTCCATTGAGTATATCTTTCCTGCTTCTGATGCTCTCAATGATCCTTCTTTTTTCATTGGAAAGGTCCTTATGATTAATGTGAATATGCGCCACGGTCGCTTCCAGCAGCTGCTCGATGGAATCGACGCTCTTCTGAATAATGCCGTTCACATTCATTTCGATGTTGTGTGCCTCCACCCCGTTGAAGTCTCTTGCCGAGTACACAATGACCGGAGTCAGTTTGCCCTTAAGCCGGGTTACCTTGTTCAGCAACTCAGTGCCGGATACATCCGGGAGCGAATAATCCAGGATAATACAATCCGGATCTTCTGTTTGGAGCATTTCGAACGCGGCAGAACCCGTCTGGGCGATCGAGACTTTCATATTTTCATCCTGGATCACCCGGACAATCTGCGACGACTCAGCGTCATTGTCCTCTACCACGAGGATCTTCCTGATTATCCGGTTGTGAAAGGACACAATATCGTCAAACAGTTCGTTCAAGGCTTCATTGCTCACGGGCTTGAGCAGGAAGTTCCGCGCACCGCGACGCAGTGCCAGCTGCCGGTTTTCTTCTCCGGAAATGACGTGAACCGGAATGTGGCGATAGTTGAGGTCGTTGCGCAGGAGATCAAGAACCTTCCATCCGCTGGTCGAATTCAATTTAATGTCAAGGGTGATTGCGATCGGGGAAAAACGATTGATGAAATCGAACACTTCCAGGTAATTTGTTGCAATGATTACCTTCATGCCGTGATCGTGGGCCTCGTCAATTATTATTTTTCCAAACCTGAAATCGTCCTCAACAACCAGCACCACCTTGTCGGCAGGTCCGATTCGTGTTCTGTCATCCCCAGTCTGGTTGATCATCTCATCAACAATATCCAGACGCCTCTGCCCGACACCTTCATTCGACACGAGCAATGTATTCAACAGATTGTCGATATCTCCGTTTTCGTCACCGGGTCGGTAAGAGCCCTTATTTCCTTCCTGGCTTTCGTGGACAGTAATACCCGGGAGATCGTCAATCGGAAGAAACAAGGTGAACGTGCTTCCTTTCGATGGCGTGCTTTCCAATTCAATAGACCCGCCAAGTAGCTCTGCAAGGCCGCGGCTGATCGATAACCCGAGTCCGGTACCTCCGTATTTGCGGCTTGTTGATCCTTCGGCCTGCTGAAAGGCTTCGAAGATGATCATCTGTTTCTCCGGTGTAATGCCAATGCCGGTATCACTGATGGAAAAAGCAATTACCTTTTTCGCCGTATCGAGATGATGGTTCCCGGGCTCCCAAACCCTCTTTGCTTCAAAGATCTTCAACGTGACTTCACCCTTCTCCGTAAACTTGAACGCATTCGACAACAGGTTCTTGAGTATCTGATTGAGCCGCTGGATATCGGAATTAATGAATTCCGGCAAGGAGGCCTCCACGTTGATCTTAAACCGTAGATTGCGCGCTTCTGCTATGGGTTTGAACGTCGTTTCAACAAACATGGCAATGTCGGTAATCGGTACGGATGAAATATGGGTTGAAATAAATCCAGACTCAATCTTCGACAGATCGAGAATGTCGTTGATCAATTGAATAAGATCATCCCCGCACGAGTGAATGGTCTTGGCATAACGGGTTTGTTTTTCCGTAAGGTTGCCTTCTGCGTTTTCATACAACTGCTGGGCGAGAATGAGCAGGCTGTTCAGCGGTGTGCGCAGTTCATGCGACATGTTGGCAAGAAACTCTGATTTGTACTTGGAAGTCAGCGTCAGCTGTTCCGCCTTTTCCTCGAGCGATCGGCGGGCTTCTTCAACTTCATTATTCTTTGCTTCCACCTCTTCTTTCTGCTTCACCAGCAACAGCGCCTTGTCCTGCAACTCATCGTTGGTGCGTCGCAATTCTTCCTGCTGTATTTTCAGCTCGCCGGCCAGTGACTGGGATTGCGTCAAAAGTTTTTCTGTGCGGTTGTTGGCTTCTATATTGTTAAGCACGATACCGATGCTTTCTGTCACCTGCCCGAGGAAATCAAGATGTGTTTCGTTAAAATTCTGGAGGGATGCCAGTTCGATGACCGCTTTCACATTATTTTCAAACAATACGGGCAGGATAATGAGGGTCGATGGCTTAACCTTGCCCAGTCCGGAAGTGATATTGATGTATCCTTTCGGTATGTTCGTCAGCAATACCCGTCCTTTCTCCCAGGCACATTGCCCTATGAGGCCTTCGCCAATTGCAAACTCCTTTGGAGCATCGATGCCGTGCTGATGCGCATAGGATGCAAATAGTTTCAATTTGGGCCCGGATACGAGCTCCTCATCATATTTAAGGATATAAAAGGCGCCATAATGCGCAAATACTACCTGTGCCAGTTCCGACAGTACGCGGTTACACACCGTGTCAAGATCGCGCTGCCCCTGAAGCATCTGCGTGAATTTGGCGAGATTTGATTTGAGCCAGTCCTGATCCTGATTCCGGAGGGTAGTTGCCCTGAGGTTAGCGATCATCTGATTAATGGTGTCCTTCAGAGACTCGACTTCTCCCTTAGCCTCAACGCGAATCGTGCGGGTAAGGTCGCCTTTGGTTACGGCAGACGCTACCTCGGAAATAGAGCGTACCTGCGTCGTAAGGTTCTGAGCGAGCTGGTTGACGTTCTCTGTCAGGTCTTTCCATATCCCCGATGCACCAGGCACACTGGCCTGTCCGCCCAGCCTTCCATCAACACCCACCTCGCGCGCAACGTTCGTTACCTGGTCGGCAAATACCGCAAGGGTTTCGATCATTTCGTTGATCGTGTCGGTGAGGCTGGCCACTTCGCCCTTTGCATTGATGGCGAGCTTTTGTCGCAGGTTTCCTGTCGCGACCGAGGTAACTACTTTTGCAATTCCCCGCACCTGGCTGGTCAGGTTCGAGGCCATCATATTCACGCTGTCGGTGAGGTCTTTCCAGGTACCTGCTACGCCGTGCACTTCCGCCTGTCCGCCGAGCTTCCCGTCTGTGCCCACTTCGCGCGCCACACGGGTAACTTCGAAGGCGAAGGAATTCAGCTGCTCGACCATGGTGTTGATCGTATTCTTGAGGTCAAGAATTTCCCCTTTGACATCAATGGTTACTGTCTTGGAAAGGTCGCCGCTGGCCACAGCCTTTGTCACCTGGGCAATATTCCGCACCTGGGCTGTGAGGTTACCGGTCATCTGATTTACCGAATCCGTAAGGTCCTTCCAGGTTCCTGCAACACCGGGTACATCGGCCTGCCCACCCAGCTTTCCTTCAGAGCCAACTTCACGGGCCACCCGCGTTACCTCGGAGGCAAAGGAATTCAGCTGGTCTACCATTGTATTCATAGTGTCCTTCAGTTCCAGGATCTCACCTTTTACGTCAACCGTGATCTTTCGCGACAAGTTACCCTTGGCAACGGCGGTAGTGACCTGGGCAATGTTGCGCACCTGGTCAGTAAGATTGTTTGCCATTTGGTTTACTGAATCGGTGAGATCTTTCCATACGCCACCTGCGCCGACAACTGTCGCCTGTCCTCCCAGTTTTCCTTCCGAACCCACTTCGCGCGCCACGCGTGTCACTTCTGACGCGAATGAGTTCAACTGGTCTACCATCGTGTTGATCGTGTCCTTTAATTCACGGATCTCGCCGCGGACGTCAACGGTAATTTTACGCGACAGGTCACCCTTGGCAACGGCGGTGGTAACCTGGGCGATGTTTCTGACCTGCCCCGTGAGGTTACTGGCCATCTGGTTAACCGAATCGGTGAGGTCTTTCCAGACACCGCCTGCGCCCCTTACGGTCGCCTGACCGCCCAGTTTCCCCTCGGAACCCACTTCAAGCGCTACCCGCGTAACTTCTGAAGAGAACGAGTTGAGCTGGTCCACCATGGTATTGATCGTATTTTTTAACTCCAGGATCTCGCCCTTCACATCCACTGTGATCTGACGCGACAGATCGCCCTTGGCAACGGCGGTAGTTACCTCGGCGATGTTACGTACCTGTCCCGTCAGGTTGCTGGCCATCTGATTGACCGAATCGGTCAGATCCTTCCACGTACCGGCAACACCTTTTACCTGAGCCTGACCGCCCAGCTTTCCTTCCGTACCTACTTCCAGTGCAACGCGTGTTACTTCGGAAGAGAACGAGTTGAGCTGGTCCACCATCGTATTAATGGTATTTTTCAGTTCCAGAATTTCACCTTTTACATCTACTGTAATTTTTTTTGACAAATCACCTTTGGCAACTGCGGTGGTTACTTCGGCAATGTTGCGCACTTGTCCCGTCAGGTTGCTGGCCATTTGGTTAACCGAATCGGTAAGGTCTTTCCATACACCACCCACGCCTTTGACTCTCGCCAATCCGCCCAGCTTTCCTTCTGACCCGACCTCCCTGACCACCCGCGTTACCTCCATGGAAAAGAGATTCAACTGCTTCACCATCCCGTTCACTTCCTTCGCGATCCGGGCAAACTCGCCCTGGAGTTTATTATCTGCGATCTCCAGCGGCATTTCCTGCGCCAAATTGCCTTTGGCCACCGAACTGATCACATGAGCGATTTCGATTGTCGGGTGAACGAGGTCGGATATCATTGTATTAAGTGCGGAGACGCCATTGCTCCAGGCGCCCTTTTCGTTAGGGACCTGAATGCGATGGGTAAGCTTGCCCTGCTTGCCAATGGTTTCGCTGGCTCGTGTAAACTCACTTATTAATTTTTCATTCTGCGCAATGATATCATTCAGGGTATCGCAGATCTTCCCATGGAGACCCTCCCGATCGAAAGGCATCCGTTCGGAAAAATTTCCATTTCGGATTTCGATAAGTACCCGCAGCAATTCCCGGCTATCCAGGTGACTTGGCTCGGCGAGGTACGTCTGTGTTTTGTTGCTGGTAGTGTGTGACTCCGGTTCCTTTTTTTTCCTCTGTTGTTTTGGCCCGGCGTCAGAACGGGTGGCCTGACCATTTGAGGAAGAACGTGCGGGCGATTTCTTATTCATAGGCAAGATTGGGTTGTCGCTTTCCTGCCATCTGTGTAAGTCAAAAGAACTCACCTCAAACTGGCAAAACAGGATTTCAAGTGATGCGGCGCGTCGGACAGTCCAAGTCCTGTGCCGTTCTTTCCGTTTATTAAACCGCGAGCGGGTACCACAGGCTTCGTTTCTTACCTCGCCGGCCTTATAACCTCAAAATTCCGAATACCGGGGTCGTGAGATTACAGGCAGCCAGAGGACGGACCCACCAGATAGGCCCTGCTGTTGCTTCACCGCGGAGACAAGAGGCCATCCGGTCTTATGCGTGCATGACCCTATCTGAAAAAATCCCGAACAGCCATTCCTCCAGGCCAGTCCTGGCGAATCCCTTCAACGGTACCCCAAAAGGTAAGGCCGGTTCCGAGGGTTGATCGGTCAGGCGATTTTAGTCATGTTGCCTCAGGAATGACACAAAAACCAGATCAATGGTTTCATAGCTCGGTGATCTTTAGAGTGTTCCGGCCAACACCCCGTGCGGCAAGAAAAAGCGCAAGTGAATTTATGGTGCCAACCTGTGAACGCGGGTAACGGAGATATAGTCCAATGCCGATATTGCTCTACAAATGGGCAATTTTTTACACGGTTTGAGACGACTGGTCACACCGTATAAGGAGCGTCACTGTCAGCAAGATACTTGAATCGGCCCGCTCGCATAAAAGGATGAGTCGTCAACGATCTTGCATCGGTGTATCTTCAAATTTCCTGATCCATCAATTCCTTCACCGGTATGAGGCCTGAACTTCCAGGCAAGGGCAGTCAAAGGTTTTCTCAATGGAGTTCCATCGCAGACTGCAACCTTCATGGGGACAATTGGCACGACGCGCGTGAAGGGAACCTTCGCTGTCGCGATACACTGCGATCCTCTTTCCAT
>DATBVZ010000033.1:0-8683 GCA_036515095.1 Cyclobacteriaceae bacterium
TTCCTTCAAGAATTTAGCCTAACTTTGTCTTCCAATGAAGGTCTTGGTCGTTGAGGATAACCTGGAGCTGGCTCACAATATGGAATCGTTCCTGAAACGGGAAGGCCATGTCTGCGAAACGAGCAATACCCTTAATGAAGCCCGCGACAAGCTTGTTTCGTTTCAGTACGACTGCATAATCCTGGACCTGATGCTCCCGGATGGAAACGGACTGGAACTGGTTGAGTTTATGAAACAGGAACGCATGGAATCGGGTATTCTTATCGTATCAGCAAAAAATGCGCTGGACGACCGGGTAAAAGGACTTGAACTGGGGGCCGACGACTACCTTACAAAACCTTTCCATCTTACCGAACTGAATGCGCGGCTGAGGGCAATCTTCCGGCGACGGAATCTTAATGGGGAGCGTGTAATATCGCTACACGAGATCAATATCAATCCGGATACCATGGAGGCACAGATTCACGGCAGGCAGCTTGACCTCACCCCGAAGGAATTTGAATTACTCTTGTACTTTGTCATCAATAAAAATCGGGTGCTCACCCGGCAGTCCATCGCGGAACACTTGTGGGGTGATTACATCGACAATCTGGCGAATGTTGATTTTGTTTATCAGCATGTCAAAAATCTCAGGAAGAAGATTGATCAGGCACAGGGCAAGGATTACATCGAAACGGTGTACGGACTGGGCTATAAGTTTAATGCAGCGAAATGAAAATCATTACCAAATTTACGCTCTACTATCTGGCAGTAACTTTGGTGGTCTTGCTGGCGGGCGGGTTCATCGTATATCAGAACGTCCAGGAGGAAGTGGATAAGGAGGAGTCGCTCGAACTGAAAGGCTGGCTCGACAATACCGCCCGCAGGATAGAAAAGGGTGCGCCCATTCACAAACTAAATAACGACCCGGTTGAAGTAAGGGTTGCAGGCGCCGGCCTGCCGGACATACCCTTCCACGTTTATGATACTATGGCCATGCACCGCCAGCTCGAACGCATGGAACGCCACCTCAAAGCCGAAGCTTCCTATCGGATCGGGGGTGAGCATTATATCATAACGGCCTACGATGTAGTAGTTGAACCCGACGATATTGTTGACGCAATTACAAAATCGGGGGGACGGATCATTGGTCTGCTGCTTCTGTTCGTCACCGTATCGAGTATGCTGATCTCGCGACGCATCCTTCTCCCCTTTCAGAAAACACTAAAAGCCATTCAGAATTTTAACCTGCGCAGACAAAGTGCGATAGCGCTGCCAAAGACAAACACGCATGAGTTCAACAAGTTGAATACTTTCCTTGCTGCTATGACAAAGAAGGCGCAGCAAGACTACCGTTCATTGAAAGAGTTTTCTGAAAATGCATCGCATGAGTTACAGACTCCGCTTTCCATTATCCGGGGAAAACTGGAGCTGCTTGCTGAAACCGAAGACAAAGACGAGCAGGCCAAACTGATCACTTCCGCACATGATGCCGTTGAGAAATTATCCAGAACCGGGCAGTCCCTCACGCTCCTTACAAAATTAAGCAACCAGGAATTTGAAGCCCGTGAACCCATCAACCTCAGTGAAACAGTGCAGGACACCCTATCTGTTTTTGAGGATCTGATCGAGATGAAGAACATCCGGCTATCAACAGATATTGCCAACGATGTAAAATTGAAATTTAATCCGGTGCTTGCCGATATACTTCTCACCAACCTGTTAAGCAATGCCATCCGGCACAACACGGAGAACGGCGCTATTCAGGTAACCCTTTCAAATCCCAGGTTGCTGATCAGGAATACAGGTCCTGCACCGGATGGACCGACGGAACAAATGTTTCGCCGCTTCAGAAAAGGCAATCAGAGTATCGATTCTGTTGGTCTCGGTTTAGCCATCGTTAAACAAATCTGCGACATCTCAGGCGCACGGGTCAACTACGACTTTGACAATTCGTGGCATTCGCTTTCCGTCGACTTTGCAACCACCTGACGAGAAGCGGGTTGTACCTTCAAAATCTCTTCAAAGTGTTGCCCTATCTTTGTCACCGAGTAAGACGTTTAATGTAAGATAATGCGGAGAATTCTACTTTTTGGTTTTTTTATTTTGTCACTTGCGGGATCCGTGTGCGGGCAAACGGACGACGATTATCTGATCCGGGGAAGTGTGCACGATGAAAACGACATACCCATCCCCTTTGCTAACGCAGCGCTTTATAGTCGCACAGATTCCAGCCTGGTTACCGGGGCAGTTTCCAATGACACCGGTCAATTCACTATTCCAACCACGCCGGGGAAATATTTTCTCAAAATAACTTTTCTCTCGTACGAAGAAAAAGTGATTCCACAGGTAGATGTTACTGCATCGGATATTGACCTTGGAAATATCATCCTGAAACCCAGCCAGCAGCTCCTTGAAGAGGTAACGGTCCAGAGCGAACGGAGTTCCATGGAACTGTACCTGGACAAGCGCGTCTTTAATGTTGGCAAAGACCTCACCAACACAAGTGGCAGCGCGTCGGATATACTGGACAATGTACCGTCGGTAACCGTTGATGTGGAAGGAAACGTGAGTCTGCGCGGAAGCGAAAATGTCAGGATATTGATTGACGGCAAGCCTTCCGGCCTCACGGGCATAAGCACTGCCGATGCTTTGCAACAGATTCAGGCGAACCTTATCGAAAGTGTGGAAGTAATTACCAACCCCTCGTCGCGCTATGATGCGGAAGGTGAAGTAGGAATAATCAATATCGTCCTGAAAAAGGAACGAAGGCAGGGAGTTAATGGCGCATTTACCCTTAATGCAGGTTACCCGGAGAATTACGGAGGTTCATTCAACTTGAATTTCAGACGGGACAAATTCAACCTGTTCACGAGTTATGGCGCGCGCTATCGCTCCGGTCCTGGTAAGGGTACATC
Organism: Cyclobacteriaceae bacterium; assembly: GCA_036515095.1. GTDB lineage: Bacteria > Bacteroidota > Bacteroidia > Cytophagales > Cyclobacteriaceae > ZC4RG29. Next base: position 2,898 of record DATBVZ010000033.1, read on the forward strand.
TTTTCAGCAGTTCTTTGATCCGGACACCACCTTTTCCTATTATCAGAACAACAGCAGGGTAAGGGGCGGCGTATCCCATAACATAATGGCCGGCATCGACTATTTCTTCAACGAATCCAGCGTGCTCACCGGATCGTTTAATATCCGGTTATCGGACGGCCTGAACACCTCTCTCTATGAGTTTCTCGACGTTGACGAAAACGACCAGCTTGTCCGCACCGTGGTCCGCAGGGAACGTCAGGAAGAACCGGAAACCAATTCTGAATTTGCGTTAAGCTACCGTAAAGATTTTAAGCAGAACAATCATTACCTGACCGCGGATTTCAAGTGGATCGAAAATGTGGAAACAGAGTATTCTACGTTCACGGAAACGGACGACAGCGACAACAGCACGGTCGACGAGCGATCCGGCAATACGGAGAATGAGCGCAATGTTCTTTTCCAGTCTGACTATGTCCGGCCTTTTAAGAAGGGTCAGATTGAAGCCGGATTGAAAAGTACGCTCCGTGTTATCGACAATGATTTTCTGGTAGAAAGACTCAGTGATGAATCGGCCTGGGAAACGGTTGGTGAGTTCGACAATCACATGATCTACACCGAAAATATTTATGCCGCATACGCTATGATCGGAAATGAGATCAACAGGTTCTCCTACCAAGTTGGAGTCCGTGGCGAACTTACGGACATCTCCGTAGAATTGGCACGGGAAAATCAGGTAAATGAACAAAACTATTTCAATGTATTTCCCAGTTCGCACCTGGCGTACAAGCTAACCGAGGACAAGACAATACAGCTGAGCTACAGCTACCGCCTAAGCCGTCCGCGCTTTCGGCATCTGATGCCGTTCTCCGACTATGGCAATAACCGCACGTTGTTTACCGGAAACCCGGATCTGAGACCAGAGTATACGCACTCTATTGAAGGCGCCTACCTGCTCAATTGGGAATCAGGATCAATCCTTTCAAGCGCTTACTATCGTCATCGTACGGGAGTAATTGAACGAATTACCGTAGTTGATTCCCTGGGTTATAACCGGGTATTCCCGGTAAACCTGGCAACTGAAAACGCCCTCGGGCTTGAATTCAATTTCAGCTGGGATCCGCTTCCATGGTGGCGATTTAATACCAATGCTAATTTTTACAGAGCCATCACAGAAGGGCAATTCGAAGAGCAGGTGCTGAAGAGTGACACGTACACCTGGACCAGTCGCACGATGTCGCGTATTACGTTCCTGAAAAAATATGATTTTCAGGCAAGCTGGAGATACCGGGCGCCGCGGCAGACGCCTCAGGGAAGAAGCCGGTCCAGCTATTCCATTGACCTTGCCCTCGCCAGGGACGTGCTTAAGGGCAACGGAACACTTACCCTCAGTGTACGGGATCTTTTCAATACCCGCAAATGGCGTAATATTGTTATGAGTGATGAACTCTATTCCGAATCCGAATTCCAATGGAGGGCGCGCCAGGTTATGCTCACGTTTAACTATCGGTTGAACCGTAAGAAAAACGAATCCAGAGAACGCACAGAAGACAGCCCCGGCCCGGATGGCGGAGGCTTCGATCAGGGACAAGGTGAAGGGGAATTCTAAATCCAGTAGGCAGTAAGGCAGTAGGCAGTAAGCAAAGCTGCCTCGACGCTTCGTGAAGCCAGGTTGCTTGGAGTAGCCTTATAGTTTTCGCTGCATCCTTTCACTCAGGCTATGCAATTGGTCGACCTTTCCACCCCAGTAGGAGTGCAATGTTTGTAGCCCAGGGTAAAACCTAAGGTTGCAACCCTGGGTTAGGTATAATAAATGGGGACGCGCGACACAGGTGGTCTGTGATCAAGGTCACACACGATCTGTCGCGCAACGTACGCTCTGTGAACGAGCGAAGAGTCAGTTGCAGAAGCAGAGGCAGTAGCAATGGTGAATAACCACGATGAGTAAACCAGGCGTTACGTTCACAAGGAACCCATTCACTCATTCACTCATTCACTCATTGCCTACGGACCCTTCCTCCTTATGACCGCATCTTCGCAGATGAAGTTGGGTATTATGCCGGTAGAACGGATGAGAAAGTTGGCCTGGTCCGGCAGTGTATTTCCTGATAGCACCAGAACCGTATCGATACCAAACTTGTTTCCGCCGAGAATATCGGTTTTCAGGGTATCGCCTACCATCAGGATCTTATCCTTGCTCACGTTGCGTGCTTCCAGAATACGTTCATAGGCGAACATAAACATTTGGGAATCCGGCTTTCCAAACTTGATGAATCGCTTGCCCACAATCATTTCAACCATATCGGATATGCCACCAATGGCGATCGCCACCTCTTCATCTGTAACGGGGTAAGCAAAATCGGTGTTGGCTACAATGACGGGTATGTTCTTTTTTCGCAACAGGTTGATCACTTTGTTGACATCCCGTTTCCAGTCGAAGCCCTCATCATCGAGCAATACAACTGCGTTAATGTCATCGAGGTTATCCAGGTCAAGTTGACGGATAGAGAGAATGTTCAATCCGAGCGTTTCGATGTAGTGCGCTGACTTTGATGTACCCAGGTACGTTACGGTCCCTTTTTTTACCTTAAACCGAAGATATTCACGCGCCAGCATCCCCGATGAAATTATCTTGTGTTCGGTAATCTCTTTGATCCCCAGGGTCTGATAAGAGGCTGCCAGGTCTTTGGGACTTCGGGAAGCATCGTTGGTAAGCACGTAAAAATCGATGCCGTTCTCCATCAGGTGGCGGATCGTACCCTCTATGCCGGGAATAAGTCCGTTGTAATTCTTTAGCACCCCGTATGCATCGAAGAAAACAACATCGTACTTGCTGACAATACTTTTGAAGTCCCTGGTTTTCATGCAGGATAGGTATATTTTACACGATATATTCCACTATAATTCAAGTGCCCTGATTATCTTTTCGGCATCGAAGTGCTTGTCGAGCGACGGAAAATAAATTTCATAGGCTTCGTGCTGCAATCGTGTCGCATAGACCTGGTGAAAGAAATAGCGGCCGTCCTTGATCACGTAATTTAGGATAAAGAAGCGATAGGCCTCTTTCATGAAGTGGATTTCCGGTACGGTGAGGGGGTAAACCCTGTGATATTCCTCCAGAAACCAGGTAAACCGGTCTTCCATGAGCGGATCAACGAGGTAACTAAACAGGGTTCGGTCGCCCACTGACGATGCGACCCGGCTGAAGAAATAGAAATCCATGACCCTCGAACTGATTCGGAACCAGTCGTAGTCCCATCTCGAATAGAACCGGATATCCTCGGTCACGGAAAAGTTACCAATGTTCCAGTCAACAAACACGGGGAGCTTTTCAAACCGGCTGTAGCCTAACCGCGCAGTATTTTCGAAGAACAGATCGCACTGCCTTCGTATGTCATCGATATGCTGCCGATGTTCAAACCTCCCGTATTCGGTGCCCACGAATTCAAGCAGGCTGTCGATATCGATCTTGAGCGTCTTTGAAAACCGGGGCAACTTGTCGTTTACCGCAAGGCAGGCAAGATGAAACCTGGCCAGTTCACCTCCCAGTTTTCTTATGTGACTTTCTTCCAGCAGTCTGGGCAACCTTTGATCGGTTTGAATGCGATTGTAGAATACCACCCATGCATCCATTATTCCCTGCTTGTATTGGTAGGTATATACTTCCCCCTCTTTCATCAACGACTTGGCGAGGAAATTCTCAAACGGATGCGGTAAGCTGTTTCCCAGAATATTGATGATGGTATGGTCTTCCTTGAAGTGCTCAAACTTCCCGAAGAAGGAACATTTGGCAACAACAAAGCCCCCATCCTGAAACCTGACCCGGAATACATGATTGGTAGAAACCATAGCGCTGATGTCAACGACGGAACGAACCTTCCTGTCAGGATCATAGCCTGCCCAGGCATCACGAATGATGTCGGAGAAGTTTAGATAATTGTACATAGAGTGAGTTCAGTGGGGTGTTTTTAATAGCAGGCAAGACGGTAGGCGAGAGGAAAGTAGGCAATGGGCAGTAGGTAAAGCTGCCTCGACCTTATCGTGAAGCCAGATGCTTCGGAGTAGCCTCCGATCTTGGTGTTAAGCTTTGATTGTAGCATGTGCATCGCCCAACTACCCCCCAACCTGTTCTGTTTAAACCAAACGTTCTGGCAGCTTTGCCTATTGCCTACTGCCACTTGCCTACTGATCTTGCCTATTGCTCCCGTCGGTTATGCAACAACCTCCCATCCCGCCTCATACTCCCTGCTCCAGAGTTTATTAGCATCTGCATTACCCACAATATGACCGTTGGACGGATCGCAATAAAGCGTTGCTCCGGAACGGTAGGCAATATTTCCCAGCTGGGGAAGCAGCGTTGATTTATGTCCTTCTTCAATGGGGGCAGTAAGTTTTTCTTTTTCTTGCACTGCCCTGACAAAATTGGTGATGTGCATGCCATCGAGCACCTCACCCATTCCCATCGTGTTGGTTTCGTCCTTGATTTCCGTTGATGCTTTCGCATCCTTAAGGAGTTTCCCGCTTCCCAGTTCAAAGATCTTGTATTCATCGCCACCGGTGGAAAGCATCGTACCCTTTTCGCCGTAGAAGATGACGCCGCGTCCGCTCCCCTCCTCCTTGAAATCATTGCAGCTTCTGCCCTCCCAGGAAATCGCTGTATTATTTGGGAATTCGATGGTTATGGTCTGCGTATCGGGAGTCTCCCAGTCGTCCTTAAAGGCGAACCGGCCACCGGCGGAAATTACTTTGGACGGGTAGTCAACATTCAGGCCCCAACGCATTAAATCGATCTCATGAGTACCGTTATTCAACGCCTCGCCAGTACCCCAATTCCAAAACCAATGCCAGTTATAGTGTATCAGGTTGTCTTTATAGGGGCGCCGCGGTGCGGGTCCCTGCCATAAATCAAAATCCAGGTTTGAAGGAACAGGCACCACCTTTCCGGTGCCAATTGATTTGCGGTTGTTGGCATACCATCCCCGGGCGTAATAGACCCGCCCGATCACACCATCGTGCAATGCCTGGATGCCCTCGGTAATCACCGGGAAAGAGCGCCGTTGCGTACCCAATTGAACAAGCCTGCCGTATTTTTGTGCGGCCTGTATCAATAGTTCGCCTTCGGCCGGACTATGCGAGCAGGGTTTTTCAACATACACATGCTTGCCAGCCTTCACTCCCATTATCGCTGCAGGCGCGTGCCAGTGATCGGGAGCAGCGATGACCATAGCATCGAGGTCAGCCATCCCGAGCAGTTTGCGAACGTCGCTCATGCCCTTCGGCTTCCTGCCTGTTACTTTCTCCACTTCCGCAATTGTTTTGGCAACTACGTCACTGTCTACATCGCAGATGCAGGCTACCTCAACATCGGGATTCTTTGCGAACATCCTGGCCAATGCCAATCCCCGGCTGTTGGTTCCCATTATCCCAACGATAACTTTGCTGTTCGGAGATCCACGGAAACTGAAGACATTGGGCGCGACAAACAGTCCGGCACCGGCAAGCGCTGACTGCCTGAGAAATGTGCGACGATTATTATTCATAAATAAATTCGTTAGGTCCTGACAACAACTTACGATTTTATTGCAATTAGCGCAACAGGAAGTAATGTGTTTAGGTGTTTATGTTTTCAGGTGCTTCCAACTAAACACCTATTTTTACGCACCATCCAACTTGATACGTTGGAAGAATGTGCGTTAAGAGGTCACGCCAAGGGCGGACGCATCACAATTTTCTGCGCGGTCCCTGCGTCTCCGTGTCTCCGCGGCAAAGTTTAAAGCCCAACATTCAACCCATACCACCCCACGAAA
>DATBVZ010000034.1:0-7393 GCA_036515095.1 Cyclobacteriaceae bacterium
TATTATGCCTACTTCTTCAACACCGTGAACTCAACCCTTCGGTTGTTCGCACGCCCGGCATCGGTTTCGTTTGTATCAACAGGCAGGGATTCTCCATAGCCCTGGGCCGTGAGGCGATAACTGTCTACGCCCTGACTGATCAGGTAGTCGACTACCGACTGACATCTTCCCTGGGAAAGATCGAGATTGTAATTGTCGGATCCCTTAAAGTCCGTATGCCCGGCAATCTCAATTTCCACCGACGTGTTCTCCTGAAGGAAGCCCACCACTTTGTCGAGCTCGGGATAGGATTCGGTCTTTAACGTTGTCTTGTCAAAGTCGAAATACACGTTTTTCAATCGTACGGTTACACCTACTTCAATGGGTTGGAGGAAGATATCCTTCACCACCGGCGTGACATCGGCCGTATTAACCCATACGCTGTCCGTTGTATTGATGAAGCCCTCTGCAGAAGCTGAAATAATGTACCAACCCAGTTTGGATATTTCCTTCTCATACTGTCCTCCCTGCGACCGCAGTGACAGATCGACATCGCTGTGCTCCCTTACGGTAATGTCAAGATTTGCAGTCATCTTTTCATTGGTCTTTTGATTGAAGACTTCGCCCATCAGGATCAGCTTTTTCTTAACGGGCGTCAGATATACGTCCACCATCAGGGTCGTGTCCTTCTCGAATACGGGAAGGGTAAAAGACTGGTCGCTGGGAATATATCCTTCCGAGGAAGCTGAAAGGGAGTAAGCATCTATTTCCGGTATCCACGTTTCGAACCTGCCGTCGTACCCGGTCTTCATGCGCTTGGGTTCATTATCCGGAATTTTCAGATCGACTTCGGCGGCGATGGTCTCCTTTGTTTTCTCGTCAAAGACAACACCCACCAACTGTATTTTGATCTCTTTCGAGGTGAGAATGAACAGATCCAGGTTGCCGCCATCGATGCGGGTATTGGAACGCGACACGAAGGCGTTTCCATTTTCGTCCATGGAAAAATAAAAGTCCATGGCCCCCGTATTGATGGGCTTGCCAACATTCAGGGGTTCAGACCAGTTTTGCCAGGTATCATCCAGCCGTGTAGTCTTATAGATGTCCGTTCCACCCTGTCGTCCTTTTCCCGGCCTTCCGCTGGCATAATACATTGTCTTCTGATCAGGACCGATAAACGGACCAAAGTCATCCGTACTATGGCTGATCTTCAGCTTCGATGGACGCGACCAGGACCCGTCAGACTGCATGTGGCTTACATACAGGTCGCTTACGGAACTGCCCTTGACCTCACTGAAGTATATGATCATGTGTTTCCGGTCGTCCGACATGGACGCACCGTAAAATCTACCGTTGTTCATCTTGTCGAAGTCGGTCACCCGCAACTCGGTCAGCGACCGGCCGGTCACCAGCGAAAAGCCTTTTTCATCCTTCCCCCTGCCACCTTTAATGAAGAGGGTACCGTCTTTCATAACGGTGAACACCTGGTTCGAATGACTGTCGTTAAAGGGCGACCCCAAATGCTCAGCAGGTCCCCACTCGCCGGATTCATCCTTCCGGGATACCCAGATATCCTGGCTTCCATCACTGCCGTGCCTGTTTTCAGGATGGCCATCTACAAAAAAATAAAGTGTATTGCCGTCAGGCGAAATGATGGGGGCAGCCTCGTGGTAGTGCGTGTTTACATGCTTACCCATATTCAGAAACTCATAACGTTCCGAGAATACCTGACTTCGCGAAGGGTACACAACGGCCACAGAAAAAATGAAAATTATGAAGATTTTCATAGTGTTCATGGGGGTAGGTTTAAACAGTAAAAATAGAATTTTGATGCTAAAGGACGGCATCTGAAACGGCCCCATCAGGTGCCCCCGTTACCCGTGTAAGGTTACAGAAAGGATTGCTGAAAAAGGATAAAAATGGCAGTTTCATCCATTTATGGGGGCCAATGGAGCTCATTCCGCTGATTACCATTTGGTTACAACGGCAGGGAACGGAAAGGCGGATTCTTCGGACCGCCTATGCGCCCGTGAAGAATGTGCAGCGTCAAACCGGGATCAAATGATGCCGCGTCCGCTCATGGCAAGGGTGCCAACAATCAGTATCAATGCGATACTATTGAACACAGCCAGGCGCTTGTGCTTGGCGCGGTCATCCGGCACCCTTCGCGCCGTAGAACGGGCCGCTGTGATAAGGGCAATAGCAATGATCATGGCAAAGGCATGTTCGACCGTCCAGTAGCGGATCAGATCCTCCTTCATCGTACCTGCGTTGAATTGCACGAGAGGACTGATAAAATACAGGATAATGCCCGCCAGAAACTGAAGGTGGGTAAAGATGACCAGGTAAAGTCCAAGCTTGTTATCTACACCCGTATAGGGTCTGTTGCCACCCCACCCGGCAATAGATTTAGCGACCACGATGAGCAGCATGATCATTACAAAGTAACGAAGGTAGGAATGGGTCTGCAGAAGAATGTCTGGCATGGTTGGCAGGATTAAGTCCCGAAAATAGTACAGCCTGAGCAAAGAACAAACATCAATTGCGTTTTGCCTGCTGCCTCGCCCGTGCTCCGGCGCTGACACCGTCTCCGCTGGCTAGCGGATATGGCGTCGGACGAAGCTTTGGCGCAAGCGCCCGAAGCTCGACAAACCGTTTTTTGATTCCGAACTCAACGCAAGCTCCGTCAATGCAACCGTTGAGCGCAGGAGGGCCTACTGAACCGCACTCCTCAACCCCTGGCTTCACAACCACACGGTACTCATCAGCTTCTTCAACCTGCCTGCCCTGCTGAAGGCCGGTGCGAGGCAGGCAGGCGCTTCAGCCCTTCAACCTTTCAACTCTTCTCCAACTCGGTTTCTTCGACCACCTTGCGAAGGTACTCCATCTCTGTATCCGAGAGCTCAAATGCCAGGGCCCCTGCATTCTCGTTTACCTGTTTTTCATCGCGGGCGCCGACCAGCACGCAACCCATAGCCGGTTGGTTGGCGGTCCAGTTGATCACAACCTGCGAGAGGGTTGCATTGTGCGCATCCGCAAGGGGTTTGATCTTGTTGAGGAGTTCGTTTGAGCGACTAATATTTTCCGGAGAAAAATAGCTCGATTCCGGCCGGTTGTCACCTTCTTGAAACGTGTAGCCGGGCGTAAACTTGCCGGTGAGCAAGCCTCGTTGCAGCGGACTGTAAGGCAAAATCGACAGGCCCCGCTCCAGCGCCTGTGGAATAATATCTTTTTCGATATCCCTCCTCACCATGCTAAACGGTACCTGATTGGAAACTATGCCCAGAGAGTTTAGCGCTTCATCTACCTGCTTCGCGGAATAATTGCATACCCCGGCCGCGCGCACCTTGCCCTCCCCGATCAGGCGGCTGACCGCGCCCATGGTTTCAGCAATTGGGGTGGTGGAATCCGGCCAATGGATCTGAAGCAGGTCGATGTAGTCTGTATTCAACCTGCGCAGGCTGTCCTCGCACTCCTTTATCACGCGTTCAGGCCTGGCATTGCGGTAAAGTTTGATGGGATTGCCCTCATTGTCCACAGAGTCAAAATAGAATTCTCCCTGATTGGAAGTCCAGTCGAGACCGTATTTGGTAAGAATCTGATACTGACTCCTGTCGATGCCCTCCAGGGCCCTGCCGACCAGGAGTTCGCTTCTTCCGAATCCATAAGCCGGTGCGGTATCGATGGTGGTTATTCCCAGATCAAAAGACGCCCGGACAGCCCGTAGTGCGGCCTTTTCTTCAGCGCCCCCCCATAACCAGCCGCCTATCGCCCATGCGCCAAAAGCAAGTGGCGTGACGGTGACATCGGAATTACCCAACTTTCTAAGTTTCATATACTTTGTTGCACGGATTTCTTGCTGGAATACAAAATAGTGTCTTCAAGAACGAAAAGGAGGCTGAACTTTCTAAGGGAACAGCCCGCCATAGGGCCGAAATGCAGTTCAGCCGCAAGCAAATAAAAAAATCCAATAAACAATCAATCATTTTTTATTTTCCTGCGTAAAGAGCACTAGGATTTCTGATGCGTCCAAAACGTTGTCCTGAACGATTTACCTACGCCGGCCTGACCATTCAAATGGCCAACATTCTTAAGTATCTGAGGTAGAGTTGATGCAAACCTGGTCGTAATGAAGGAAATCAAGATTCCTACGAAAGAGCACTATGCGTTGCGGGCCAGGCATTTTATCCCTGCAGTCGCCAGAGCCCACACGGTTGTCATTAACCCGGCGACCGGCGTAAGGCAGGACTTCTACGGGAATTTTGCGGAATTCCTCAGCACACGCGGATTTCAAGTGTACACGTACGACTACCGGGGCGTAGGCTTATCCAAGCCCCCGGCCACTTTGCGGCATTGCCTTGTCAGCCTGATGCATTGGGGTGAAGTTGATCTTACAGCCATGATACGGTATGCGCGGGAACGACATCCCGGTAACCGGTTGACCTTGTTGGGGCACAGTATCGGGGGCCAATTGATCGGGACATCATCAGAAGCCATACATGCGGATAATATTGTCGTCATCGCTTCGCAAACCCCCTACTGGAAACACTACAGGGGCTTTACGGGTATCAAGGTCTGGTTGCTTTGGTATTTTCTGATCCCGGTGTTAACAAGAATATGGGGCTATTTCCCGGCAAAAAAGCTGGGCTTGTTTGAGGATTTGCCAGCACCTGCTGCATTGCAGTGGTCACGGTGGGGAAAGACCAGGCATTATATGTTCCATGAATTCCCATCGAAACTGAAACTGTTCAATTCGCTTCGTCAACGGGCGCTGGCCTACAGCTTCAGCGACGATCCCTTTGCGCCACGCGAGGCTGTGGAGGACCTTCTTCAATACTACCGCAACCTGAATATCCGCCACAGACACTTCCGGCCCCAGGATGTAAACCTGAGTTCGATAGGCCACTTTGCGTTCTTTAGAAAGAGTTCAAAAGAAATCTTCTGGGAAGATATTGCCAGCTGGCTTTCGGAGGAAATGGCGGATGCCCAAAATGGGGCCCGGCAGAAACTGAGCAATGCGGACCTTTGAGCCCGGCGGCTGTTACTGCGGGTTATCGCGTTTTTCCTTATCCGCTTTCTTTTCCTGTTTCCTGAAATAGCTGCGAAACAACCAGTTGTGTTTCAATGCTTCCATGTTCTCGTTAAACCGGGCCGTCCCCTGCTCAACGTTAACAATGCTTTGGTGCAACTTCGCTGCCCAGGCGGTATCCGACAGTAATATACCCACAGTGCCTTTGCCTTCCCCGATGTCTTTGATCATTGCATTCAGGTCGTTCGTAAGCGTGGCCACATGCCGGCTGGCCTCCTGGACGTCACGCATCGATTGATCAAGCCGCTGAAAGACGATGGTATCTGTCAGCAGCGATCCTGCAAGGCCTTCACCTTGCTTAACCTTCTCCGCCAACCCATTGAGTTCCGCAGTGAGGGCAGCCGTGTTATGCCCGGTCCTCCGCAAATCGACGACCGTTTGCTTAATGTCTTTGGCAATCAACGAATCCGATAAAAGTGTCCAGAGGCTGTTGTTTTTGTTCAGCTTGTTTGTGATCTCCCGCAGATTGTGGGTGATTACCGTGATGTTGTCATTCGTGGTGTTCAACGTACGCAACATAGCATCTGTCTCCACAGGTTTCAGCGATTGGAGTACGTTGCCCTCCTCCACTTCTTCGGAAGGGCCAGGCCGGACACTCAGGCTGATCAATCTATTTCCCATTAGCCCGTCCGTCGCAATTGTCGCAATGGTGTTTTGTTTGATATGTTTCTTAACCTTAGTGTCGATCGTCATGGTAACATGGATCGAGGTGTCGTTTACGATCTCTATATCCTTTACCGTACCGACATCAATTCCGGAGAAGCGGACGTTATTTCCGGGGACAAGTCCATTGACATTATTAAAGGTAGCGTACAAGGTGAAGGTTGAGCCAAGGAGGTTCCGGTTTTTGCCGATCATATAGAGGGTCAGGACCAGGAACAGCAGTCCAGCCAGTATAAACAAGCCAAGTTTAGCGCTATCCGTTGTTTTTATTCGCATAGGTCCTTAGTCAAAGAATTCGTGTATTCGTTCATCCTCGTAGTTTCTGAGGTTTTGGTATGTATCCGTGGCATAACACTTCCCGTCAATCAGCATGATAACCCGGTTGGAAGTAATGCCGATGCAATTCATGTCGTGCGAAATGATCATCGAGGACGTGTTATACTTTTTCTGCACCTTCACGATCAGATTGCTGATCTCGCGGGCAGTTATTGGATCGAGGCCTGTTGTCGGTTCATCATACAGGATGATTTCCGGACGAAGAATGAGCGTTCTTGCAAGCGCAATCCGCTTACGCATACCCCCTGAGAGTTCGGCGGGCATCATATCGATAGTGTGACCGAGGCCGACGTCCTCCAGTGCCTCCATTACCGACTGGCCCGTATCCTCAATCCGGCCCCTCATCCAATGCCTTCGCAATGGAAACTCAAGGTTCTCACGAACCGTCATTGAGTCGTACAGGGCATTGCTTTGAAAAAGAAAACCGATCCTTGCCCTCATCTGATCCAGCTCGTCCTGATCCAGGGCCGAAACCTCCTTCCCAAAGATCCTGATGACACCTTCATCGTGATCGATAAGTCTTACAATGCACTTGATCAGAACCGATTTTCCGGATCCCGATTTGCCCAATATCGCAAGATTTTCTCCCTTTTTCAGTTCGGCTGAGAAATCCATTAACACGTGATTGTCATGAAACGACTTGTATATGTTCCTGATATTGATCACTGGTTCATCCATGTACTGTCCGATCGGGTTAGGTTAGGCCAAACAGATCCGAGATCTGGACAGCAATCAGGTCGATGACAAAAACCCAAAGGGACGAAACAACAACTGCGGTGTTAGCGGACCTTCCCACGCCTTCCGTTCCTTTTTTCGAGTTGTATCCTTTGTAACATCCTACGATACCGATTGCAAATCCGAAGAAAAACGTTTTGATAAGCGAAGGCACGATGTCACCGAAGCTGAGTGAGTCGAACACCTGCGTCCAGTACAGATCCCAGCTTACCGATCCCCGTATGTTGACACCCAGGTAACCACCATAGATGGCAATGGCGTTCGCCAGGCTCGACAAGATCGGCAACATGAGCGTTGCCGCCATCACCCTGCTAACAATCAGGTATTTGAATGGATTTGTACCGGATACCTCCATGGCGTCGATTTGCTCGGTAACGCTCATAGAACCCAGCTCCGCTCCCATCCCAGAGCCTATTTTGCCGGCGCAAATCAGTGCGGTTATCACAGGGGATATCTCCCTGACAAGCGATACGGCCACCATGGCTGGAAGCAGGGATTCAGCGCCGAAGCCCACGAGTGTTGGCCTGGTCTGAATGGTTAGTACCAAGCCCATAATAAAAGCGGTGATAGCCACCAGGGGGAGCGATTTGT
>DATBVZ010000035.1:0-2852 GCA_036515095.1 Cyclobacteriaceae bacterium
CGATCACGAAAATAGTACGCCGAATCCATATATGCAACATTATTGCATTTAGTGCACGGTATATATTCTCTGCAGGTACCGGTTTGGAGTATGATCCCCGTAGTCCGGAGCGGCACGGCCATTTCCGCAGAGTTGCTTTCAAGGGGTAAGCGGTCGTCCGCTGCGTGTAACAGCTACTCCCCTCAATTAAGAAAATCGATCATTTACACACCTTTGACCTGTACATCAGAGCGGAATGACGCCAGGAAAGATCCTGACCATTAGGCAAAAGTTTCCTTATTGAAATGTCCCCTGAACCAAGCTTCGTTCGTCGTATACCATGAATGCCTTAGCCGGTCAAGACCATGGCAAAAACTATAACACAACGCGTATGGCTGCTCAACGTCTTATTGGAAGCCATGGAAAAAATACCTTATTCCTTTGAGCCAATAGATTTGGCTGACAATGGTTACGGGTTGTCCCCATCGTGCAACCCCATTCGTCACTACCCGATTTTGAACATTAAAACCTACTATTTATGAAAAACATCAGACTGATCTTTCTTTTCCTCCCGCTGCTAGCGATGAATTTCACAGCAGTCATCCCCGAACTAACCAGCGCGGAACGTAAGCAGGCTGTCGATTACATGAAAAAAACAAGGGAAGACCTGCTTAAAAGCATAAAGGGTCTCAGCCCGAAGCAACTCAACTTTAAAAGCAGCCCCGAATCATGGTCTGTTGCCGAGTGCGTTGAACACCTTGCGATTTCAGAAACCAATTTATTCGGGCTAATCCAGAATACCTTAAAAGAAGCTGCAAATCCCGCAAGGAGGGCCGAGATAAAGATCACCGACAAAGGACTGTTTGATGCCATCATCGACCGCTCTCACAAAATAAAGACGCAGGAAGCATTTGTGCCTACCGGAAGATTTGGCACGCATCAAGCCACGCTGAAAGAATTCTCCACCAAACGCGATGCCGCAATAAAATACATTGAGACCACTCCCGACGATCTGCGCAATCATTTCTTTACTTTCCCGGATGCTGCGTTGGGAACGGTAGATTCCTACCAATTGCTTATTTTCATTGCAGCGCACTCGAAAAGGCATACGTTACAAATTGAGGAGGTGAAGAGCAATCCGGCTTTTCCAAAAAAGTAGTCGGCACCAGTTGGTCAAATTGAATTAAAACTTAAAACAAGAATAAAAATGAAAGATTTCTTATTTCTATTCAGGGGTGGGGATGCCCGGACACTTCAGCAGTCCCCGGAAAAATGGCAAGTCCACATGCAGAAATGGGCGCAGTGGATGGGAGATTTATCCAACAAGGGAAAACTCCTGGGAGCGCAGCCGTTAGCCGTCACCGGCAAGACGGTGACCGGAAGCAAGAAGGTGGTGAGCGACGGGCCTTTTATGGAAGGCAAGGAAATGGTGGGAGGCTATCTCATGTGTAAAGCCGAAAATTATGAGGAGGCTGTACAAATCTCCAAGGGCTGCCCAATCCTTGAGTTTGATGACGGAATAGTAGAGGTAAGGGAGATACAGGAACTCAAGATGTGATCATGGTCGATGTATCGACATCGATCCTGATCTTAGCTCCGTTGGAGAAAGTTGCCTCTTACGCTTCCGACCCAGATCATGCACCGGAATGGTACGCCAACATCAAATCCGTAGAGTGGAAAACTTCGAAGCCCTTGTCGGTGGGTTCACAAATAGCTTTTGTGGCCCACTTCCTGAGCAAAAAACTACTGTACACGTACGAGGTTATGGAAGTGTCGGATCGCAAATTGGTCATGCGCGCGGCCAAGGGCCCGTTTCCCATGGAAACAACGTACCTTTGGGAAGAAACAGCGGATCATACGACACGCATGACACTAAGGAACAGAGGAATGCCTTCCGGTTTTTCAAAACTGCTAGCGCCGCTCCTGTCTATGCTGATGAGAAGAGCAAACCGAAAAGATTTAGAGTCCATTAAAAAGATATTGGAAAATAAAAAGAACTCGTGTACGTAAGCTGGTGCCTTCTGGGTTTGAAATGAAATAACCTCCGCAAATACGCAACGAATTGACGTGCGGCCAAAAGAAAACAACGTCCGGAAACTGACCGATCATCTTTTCAGGCACGAGGCCGGAAGGATGGTCGCTGCCCTAACCCGGATATTCGGTTTCCATAATCTTGAACTGGCAGAAGACGTCGTGCAGGATGCTTTTGGGAAGGCTCTGAATGACTGGACGTATGGGGTTCCGGATAATCCTTCAGGTTGGCTCATGCAGGCGGCAAAGAACAAAGCCATCGATATTGTAAGGAGGGAACGCTACCAAAAAGAGTTTGCACAGGAGACTTCAGTCCTCCTTAAATCCGAGTATACAGCGGCGCCCACTATCGAAAATCTATTTCTTGAGCATGAAGTTCAGGACAGCCAGTTACGTATGATCTTTGCTTGTTGTCATCCCGCGCTATCCGAAGCAGACCAAATTGCACTTACCCTTAAAACCACATCGGGATTCAGTGTTCACGAAATTGCCTCTGCGTTGCTCGTCAATCCTGAAATGATTAAGAAGCGATTGCAGCGGGCCAGAAGCAACATAATCGAAAACAAGATCCATTTTGGCATTCCTGCCGGAATCGAACTAAATAAACGGCTTGACACTGTGCTTCACGCGCTTTACCTCATTTTTAATGAGGGCTATAATTCCAGCGACAGGGAAGAACTTATCCGTAAAGATCTCTGTGAAGAAGCGATTCGTCTATCGCTCTTGCTTACGCAGAATAATTTCACCAACTATCCAAAGTGTTATGCATTGGTATCGCTGTTAAGCCTGCTGGCCTCGCGATTCGATGCCAGGTTGGACGAAGACGGCGAGATCGTTCTGCT
>DATBVZ010000036.1:0-11617 GCA_036515095.1 Cyclobacteriaceae bacterium
GCCGGTGTCCAGGAGGAAATAGACCTTCTTTCCGTTCAGCGTGCCCGCAACGATGGGTTTTTGCTGAAGGTTGATGATGCGGATGTATTCGTACTGGTGATCGGACATCGGTAATACTATCATGAAGTACGCAAGCAGTAATGTTTTCATTATGTCAGATTGGTTACTAGTAGATTAATTGAGTGAGCAGAAGACAAGACGCAACGCGATCCTGCATGGTGTTATTGATTCAGCGCAAATACAAACGGGGTTTACATCCTAAGCCGGTAAAAGCGAAAGAGGTCGTTCGTGATCGGCAGGATTTCAACGTGGCTGAATCCGGCACGAAGTGCGCACTCTGTTACCTTTTCCGGCCGGATAACGGTGCCAATGGCTTCCGAAGGTTGTTCACTCATCGCGACGGGCAGGCAATGGGTGATGCTCCACCCATACATCATCCGTTCCAGGTCGTCGCCGGGCGTATAGAACGCATTGGCTACGCGTTCATCGGCAATGATGATGCACCCTTCCGGCTTCAGCGCGAGCCGGAGATTTTCCAGTACGGCCGTTGGGCGTGACATATCGTGTAATGTTTCGAGTATAAGGATAAGGTCAAACTTATCCCGGAAGGCGGCATAGGAAGCGTCCTCGTGGTAAAATGCAGCCTGAACCTGTTCTTTCGCGGCGTGTGCAATGGCCTCACTGATGGATCCGGCATCCGTATCGATACCGGTAACCGCGGCATGCGGATATGCCTTTGCTAAAGCAATGGTCGACCACCCAACACCGCAGCCTATGTCCGCAATTCTCTCCGCATCGCCGGATTGCAGGTGCTGGTGGAGATCCGGAACAGAACGTAACCAGACATGGGTGAGGTCGTGGAGGAATTGCTCCAGCCATTCCCGTGCGTATCTTGCCGCGATTCCGGCTTTGAGCGAAAGTTCCAGACAGGTGCTGGGTCCTGCTTCATACAACGCCCGGTACAGGCCCAGTCGCTTACCAATGTACAGGCCATAAAGCTCCAATGTTTGAACTGCAGATTTGAAAAGCCTTTCAGCGAGGGCACCTTCCGTATTGATCTTTGTGACGCACATAACGACCTCCTTTGTTCTTTTTGCTTTCTGAAGGCGTAAGGTTGTGCCTCACAATGTAAGGAGGGTATACTGGCCGGAGGAAATGTGCGTCAGAGATCCCAGTCGATTGGTTTTTCCGGAGAGTAGCTGCAGAACGTACCGGTCTTAATGGAATTGGACAAGTGAAGGCCGAGGGCAGGGTGAGCGCTGTCAATTTTCTTTATGGCATTGCGGATACGCCAGGTTACGGCAGACCGGGTCTTTTCAGTGACTGATCCAAGTTTTCTGGTCCTGCCGTAAATGTCGGTTGCGCTTGCCAGGTGCTCAATGATCTCATCCAGTGTTTCCCTCAGCGAGGCAGACCGGCCCGAGTCGTTCATCTGCTCTGCCTCATCGATTTCTTCCTGCAATTCGCGGATGCGTTGACGGTATTCCTTCTTGGCTTTATCATCCATGACATATTCTTCGCTGGCTGCATACACCGGCAGGTCCATCAGGGATGAACAGTGAAACTCCTGCATGGGCCGGCTGAGCAACAAGGCGATGTCATTGAAGCCCTTGCGCGCCGGAAGGCGTACCGTATTGCCGGCAAAGCGCATAACCCATACGCCTGTTTCTTTCTTAAATACACATTCAATCCCCGTGGCCGTTGCTTGTGAGTCTGTGGCATCGACGGAGAAGTCCTGTACTATGCCCTGATTTTTCATTCGCTCAATCGCATTCATAATAACGCCCGGATCCCTGAAAGGATTGACCTTGAACAACCAGTTTATGATTTCAGCGGATTCACTTGGCCTGCGGCTGATTTTTTCCTCGAATATGTTCTGGAACTTCGACCACTGGAGCCTGGCCTTTTCAGGTTGGTTATCGAGCGCGTAGCAAAACGCCAGGTAGGCAGGAAAGTCCAGCCAGGTTGATCCGAAAGACGACTTTTCCGCCAGCTCAATACTCTTCTTATACGCTCCTTTGGTGAAGTAGATAAATACACCGTACGTATTATACCAGGGATCCCTGTTGGGATTCAGCCGGACTGCCTTCAGGTATAGTTCTTCAGCCTCATCAACCTCTCCCAGGAATGCCAGGGAAGTGGCCAGTTGCACGAGGCTGTCGGCGTCGTTGGGGTTTAGTTCGATGGAATTCCGGATATGGAGCCTGGCGCTGTCGTATTGGCGCCGGTACAAAAGAGTTCGGGCAAGGACCATCTGAACAAGGTGATCCGTCTGATCAAGTTGTGCTGCCTTTTCGGCATACGTGAAGGCTCCCTGCTCATTCTCCTCCCACTTGTCCCATATCTGGCAACTCCATTCGTTAAAGTAGGAAAGTGAGATCCCGGTATAGGCCCTCGGAAAGTAGGGATCTTTTTCAAGCGCCTGGCGGAAAAATCTTCTTGCCTCCTCGTCATGATCCATAGAGCCGCGCCGGAGTTGTTCCATACCGCGAAGCCAGCAATCGTAGGCGTCCAGGTTAGTAACCGGCTTTCTGCGTGCTGCGGAGAGAATGGAAAGATCGATTTGTTTGGATAGGGTGCTTACGACGCGTTGCGAGATGTCACTCTGGATCCGGAAGATCCCTTCCAGTTGTTCATCGTAGCGTTCGGCCCAAAGTACATTTCTATCATCGGCGTTGATCAGTTGGGTGCTGATCCTCACTTGCCGGTCCTCATGCCGGAAACTCCCCTTAACCAGGTAACTGATCTTGTTTGCTCTTATGAAGCGCTGTTCGGCATCCTCATCCTTTATGGACCGGGTAGAATAGGAGGAAATGACCTGGAGCAGCTTGAACCTTGAAAGGTCAGTAATAAGGTCTTCCACAAACCCTCTGGTGAAATGCGCAAGTTCATTGTTGTCGGAAAGGTTTTCAAATGGCAAAACGGCCAGGACAACGGCGGTTGAAGGCGAATTGCTCGTCATATTACCAATTAGTGGATACGTTTGTGTCTGCAGCACGGCTAATATACGAGATCTACTCTTTTGTATTTAATCATCTCAGGATCAACTGACTTGTTGTTAAAGGGTTAGCCCTGGACCAACGGCGGGACCCTGAGGGCATTTCGATAACCTTACTACGGGAAGCTGCCGTGAAGGTTTACATGCAATCTTAAATTTTTCGACTATCAATGCCGCAGGTGCCCCGGCATCAGCTAAAGGCAACCATTCCTATAAGAAGGGCAAACAGAACGCTGATAAGTATAAGGAACCAGAATCGGGCAATGAATTGACCAATATTTTTCATCTTGATTTTGTTTTTAATAAGGGACTAGGGGGTGCTTTTGCTCATTTCGTGACAAACCGTTTCCGGTGGTTCATCCAGGTGATCGCTACCGGAATACCGGTAACAAGGATCATGGCTGCAATTATTATTTCCAGGTAGTTGACGATCCCGGGAAATGTCTTGCCAAACCAATACCCTGCCATGATCATGGTTACCACCCAGATGCCGGCACCAAAAAAATTGTACAGCATGAATCTCCTGAAGTTCAGCCTGAGGATCCCCGCGAGAATGGGGATGAAGGTTCTTACAATAGGCAGGAAACGACCTACCACGAACGTAAGCATGCCGTGCCGGTCGTATACCTCACGTGTCACTTCGAGGTATTTTTTCTTATAGAAGAAGTTTTCCCGTCGCGCGTGCAGGTAGTCTTTCGCCCAGAAACCGAATCCATATCCCACGGCTGTTCCGCTGACCGCTGCCAGCAAAACCAATACGATCAGAAGCCCTACAGGTAGGTCAATGTAAGGCGAATGGCTAAGGAGGCCCGCAACAAACAACAGCGAATCGCCCGGAAGAAAGAAGCCAAAAAACAACCCGGTTTCAGCAAATACGATCACCAGCAGAAGGGTAAGCCCGCCAACTTTGATGATAGCTTCAGGCTGAAGCATATCCAACAGCGACATTTCCATTTTTTGGGATGATTTAAACAATGCCTAAGACATCAGAGCCCGTTCGTTACGGGAGATCATGCACCGGGCTGGTGCGGACAGAAGCTCTGCTAGGGAGCGTTTGTGGTTATGACAATGTAGAAAGGGTTATTGTGTGGGATACTTTCGACCAGTGCCCGCGCGGCACCATCGGGATTTGAATCCATCAGGTAGCTGAACAGCGCAAGCAGAAGGCAAGGCCCCATTGCCTTAAGGCAGAATCCTGATGCAGCGTTCGGGTTGGTGCTGTTTCGAAGTGTGATTGGTTCTGCAACGGTGGCCACCAGCGTGGGCACATTGTTGCCCGGAAGGGTAATCTGTCGTGCGCCCGGAGCACCATTAATTGCCATAAAAACAAGGAATACCAGCAACAGCACAGCTCCTGAAAGGCATTTGGCGAAGGGGCTTTTTATTGTCATACGTGATCGGCAAGATAGGGAATTGCCGTCAATCAATAAAGCGTGATTTTGGGTCAGAATGGGGGAAATTCGTATCCATTGGAATGGGTGTTAACGGCAGGTGCCCGACAGCGGCCTTGAATTGGCCCGTTTAATTACTTGCTCCCGGCCACGCGGTGGAAGGATGGACCGGCCAGACCGGTTTAATGGAGAAAAGATAAATTGCCACTTTTACGCCAAGCCATTATTGCATGAATCTTGATACCATCCTGGAGCCGTTTGCCATCAACATCCGTCGCTGTCAGATCGCCCCTCTGTCAGGAGGCCTGATCAACAGAACGTGGAAGATTTCGGATGGCCCCGACCAATATATTCTGCAGCGAATAAATGATGCAGTGTTCAAAGAGCCGGAAAAGATCGATGAAAACATCAGCAGGATATCCGAATATCTTGAGACGCATCACCCCGGTTACTTTTTTGTTGCGCCACTTCACGACAGGTTGGGTCAGTCGCTCGCGCATCACCCTGATGGCTATTTCCGACTCATGCCCTTTGTAAAAGACTCGATCACCATCGATACAGTGACCAACCCCGAACAAGCTTATGAAGCCGCAAAACAGTTTGGTTTGTTCACAAAACTCTTGTCCGGCTTCGATGCCCAAACGCTTCATACGACCATACCCGACTTTCATAATCTCTCCCTCCGATACGCGCAGTTTCAAAAGTCGCTTTCATATGGAAACCGGGAGAGGATAGCGGAAACCAGGGCGGTGATCGATACGCTTGAAGAGTACCAGTGGATCGTGAACGATTTTGAAGCCATCAAAAAAAATAGCGGATTCAGCGTACGGGTTACCCACCACGATACCAAGATCAGCAACGTCCTTTTCGATCAGAAAGGAAACGGAATCTGTGTTATTGACCTCGATACCGTCATGCCGGGATATTTTATCAGCGATGTCGGTGATATGATCCGCACCTATGTATCGCCCGCCAATGAGGAAGAACGCAGTTTCGAAAGGATCAGCGTAAGGGTGGAGGTTTTTGAGTCGCTGATCAGGGGATACCTGGAATTTATGGGCGATGAGCTCACAGGAACCGAGAAAGAATACATCCACTATTCGGGTATGTTCATGACCTACATGCAGGCGTTACGATTTCTGACCGACTACCTGAATAACGATGTGTACTATGGATCAAGGTATGACGGCCACAACCGCGTACGGGCAATGAACCAGGTCCATTTGCTGAATGCGCTCCGGGATACCGAAAAAACAATCCAAACGGGCATATCATGACCCATCAGTACGCAATCGGGCAGCAGGTTTTCTTGCTGGCCTGCCTGTCCTGCTGGACGCTGCCCGGAGGCAGGCACCAAATTCCGCGAAAGTGACGCGGAAAAGCGATCAGGGCAAATGACACAAATACACAACCATGCGTGTAGTAAAAAAACCAGCGAATAATAGCCTCCTTGCTTTTTTATGAGACGCAGGACGGTTAAATTATTGCTTGCGTATAACTTGGGTCGCTGAAAGAAAATAGCAAAGCAATGAAATCAAATCGGAGAACGTTCATACAAAACCTCACGTTGGGAACGGGGGCACTGGCTGTGGGGCTGCCTGCTTACGCGAATGGTCCCGAAGATCAGGCAAGGAGTAAGGCCCGTCGTCCGGCGGGAACGCAAAAGTTTAACATGTGCGGTTATGCGGCGCCGAAATTGAGCGTGGTGCGCGTGGGTGTCATCGGACTTGGAAACAGAGGGTCCGGGGCGGTTGAACGGCTGAGTCATATCGACGGACTTGAGATCACCGCGCTGTGCGACAAATATCCGGATCGCATCGCACGTGCTCAGGGCACACTTAGCAAGATGGGGAGAGCCAAAGCCAGGGAATACAGCGGCGATGAAGGATGGAAAGCCGTCTGCGAAAGTAAGGATGTAGACTTTGTATATACACCAACACCATGGTCTCTGCATACACCTATCGCAGTGTACGCGATGAAAAACGGCAAGCACGCAGCCGTTGAAGTTCCGGCCGCAATCAATATCGAACAGTGCTGGGAACTGGTGGAGACATCGGAAAATACAAAGAAGCACTGCATGATGCTGGAAAACACATGCTATGATTTTTTTGAACTGCTGACGTTGAACATGATAAGAAACGGATTGCTGGGAGAGATCGTCCATGCCGAAGGTGCTTACCTCCACGACCTCAGCAAGGACAACCTGTTTGATAAAAAAGGCTACGCCGACATGTGGCGGCTGAAGGAGAATATCGGAAGAAACGGTAATCTTTACCCGACCCACGGCCTGGGACCAATAGCCCAATGCCTGGACATCAACCGTGGCGACCGGATGGAACACCTGGTCTCCATGAGTTCCAATGATTTCACCCTGAATGCCCTCGCGAAAGAACTTTCCGCCAATGATGCCTTCTTTAAGGAATACGTAGATAAGCCTTACCGCGGCAACATGAACACTTCCATTATACGCACCGCCAAAGGCAAGACTATCATGAACCAACACGATGTGTCGACCC
Source organism: Cyclobacteriaceae bacterium (assembly GCA_036515095.1). Classification (GTDB taxonomy): domain Bacteria; phylum Bacteroidota; class Bacteroidia; order Cytophagales; family Cyclobacteriaceae; genus ZC4RG29. The sequence goes on from DATBVZ010000036.1 coordinate 6,906, forward strand.
TCAGGCCCTATTCGCGCATCCACCTGGTGAGCGGGACAAAAGGGATCGTTCAAAAATATCCGGAGCCGGAGCGGGTGGCTTTCGGGCATGAATGGATCGGGGAGGAGGAATTAAAAGGACTTTACGATAAATACACACCGCCCATTGTGAAACATATCGGAACGATGGCGAAAGAAGTGGGTGGCCACGGTGGAATGGATTTTATTATGGACTGGCGTCTTATTGATTGCCTTCGCAACGGGTTGCCCCTGGACCAGGATGTGTACGATGCTGCGGCATGGTCGGCTGCCGGTGTGCTGAGTGAAACCAGTGTTTCCAAAAAGTTCCTTGCTGTAGACTTTCCGGATTTCACGCGTGGAGCCTGGGAAACCAACAAGCCCGTTAGTCTTACGCTTGAAGGTGGTGCGACGACGAGTGTGAGGAAAGGGAGCGGGGGGTAGTGGGCAGGTGCAAGATCTTGAGCTTCGCCTGATTTGATCTGTTAGCGAATATCGCTCTTCCTTCGGGAAGGACTTTGACACTTCAAAAATTTCCATCCTAAGGAAAATGCTTTACGGTAAGCGCTTAGTTTCTTAAATGAATACTACATTGCATAGGGCATTAGTTAGCGTACAAATAAACTATCCTGGATTTCAAATCGCAAGTTTTTTTGCAAAAATGACTGACCATTGCTCCTGCCTCTGCTCCTGCTCCTGCCTAATTCCAAATTTCCCGCACAATCTCTGAGCTACAGTTGCCATAAGCAGAAAGGCACTGCTTGTCGAGAGCTTACATCACCTCCCACGCGCTCTTATAAAACTCCCTGCGCTGAACATAGTCCAGTAATTCCCGATAGAACGGATGTGATCCTAACGTCGCGCTGTCGCCGATGAGGATGAGTTTTTTACGGGCGCGTGTCATGGCCACGTTGGTCCTGCGAATGTCGGCAAGGAAGCCTACTTCACCGTTGTCATTTGACCGGACAAAACTCAGTACGATGATATCGCGTTCCTGGCCCTGAAAGGCATCCACAGTATCGATGGTGATCAAGCGGTGTTGCGATTCAAACCACGATGAACGTTCCATGTTCTTCTTCAGACGCTCTACCTGGGAGCGATAGGGAGTGATAATGCCAACGGTATGAGGATTGTCATGGGCATTGATCGCTTCAAACAGGCTTTCCACCTGCCGGATGACCAGGGTAGCTTCCTCGTCGTTATACCGGCTCAGCGTTTCGGGGTCCTGCGATTCGCCGAAGCCACAGCCCGCGGTGTCAATGAAAACTACCGGAGAAGAAGCCGGCGTAAGTGTGGCATGCCTCACGGATTCATCAGCGATCAGTTTACCATGATAGAAATACATGGAAGGAAAATGCATAATGTCTTCGTGCATGCGGTATTGCACCTGCAGCATGCATGCGGTTCTGGGTTGCCTTTCCATGCATTTTTCAAAGAGGGTTTTGGCAAGGCCGGAACCGGCTGCTGCGCGCGACTTGATGGTTGGCGGCAGCTGGCAGTGGTCGCCGGCAAAGATGACCCGATCGGCGCGGATAATGGGAATCCAGCTGGCAGGCTCCAGTGCCTGGGCAGCCTCGTCAATAAAGACGGTCCGGTAGCGGCGGTTCTTCAGCAGCGGATGGGAGGCGCCTATCAGCGTACAGGTGATCACGTCGCTGTTTTGGAGCAGATCATTTACAATGTAGAACTCCAGCACATCGGCATCAGCCTTCATGGCCTTTGCTTCCTGCAACAGCAGTCTCCGCTGGTTCCTTTCGGTGTATCCGTAGTTCCTTTTATACTTGAAGGCCATGTTCCGAAGTTCCTCCATTCGCTTGCGCAGGCGTTTGAGTTCTTTGTAGTTTTCGTGAGCGGCAATTCGCGCATCCAGCGTCTTGCTTAGCGACTGCTCGTTGACACGGGCCGGATGGCCAATGCGGAGCACGCGCATCCCCTCATCGCTGAGTTTTTCCGCAAGAAGATCGATAGCGGCGTTGCTGGGGGCGCAAACCAACACCTGTTTTTCTTCTTGTACGGCAACCCTGATCGCCTGAACCAGGGTTGTCGTTTTGCCGGTTCCCGGTGGACCGTGAATTATGCCAATATCCTGGGCGGCCAGGGACCGGTTCAGCGCTTTTTGCTGGCTGCTGTTGAGCATGGCCGGATGAACAAAGGGTTCTTCAGTGAAGTCCGCGGGGACATGACCCAGGAGAATATTTCGCAAGTCTGCAAGTCGCGAGCCTTCGGCTTTCATGACGGTCTTCATTGCGCCTTCCATCTCCCGGTAGGTGACTTCATCAAACATGACATCCACCCCAAGCAGGCTCTCATCGATCCAGTCCGGAAGATCGTCAACGTTGAGTGTGATCACCATGTTGTTGTCGCGAACATAGTTGATGACCCCGTTCAAGTGGTCGCGTTCCGGTTTTCCATCGGCGTTTGAGAATATACTGACGACCTTGCCTGCCTGAAACACATGCGGCTGGTCCAACTGATTGGTGCGCTCTACTTCAATGATCAAGCGTTCCCCCGTGCCGATATAACTGCGTTTTAATCGTACCGGGTACCAGCAGATCCCATCCTTCGTTTTTCGGTGCAATGGCGTAAGCAGAACCTTCTGCCGGTATTGCTCAAGGTCTTCCTGCCGCTCAATTCGGATAAGTTCAAGGGTCGTATGAAGTTCTTCCTGTACGGTCATGTGAAGAAGAGTTGAAGAGTTGAAGGGTTGAAGGGTTGAAGAATTACCACTTACCCTCCCCCCAGCGCGCCAAGGTACGCCCCAATATACGCATCAACCTTCTTTCTCCGGTATTGCATGATAAACCGGGGATGGGCCAACGGTACGATCTTTTCAAAGAATGAATACTCCTGGTTGAGTTTGCTCACGTACTGAAAATTTTTTCCTTCACCAAGGCAGAAGCAACATTTGCGTTCGAGCGGAAGGTCGAGCTGAGCGCGGAGACTGTTGACAATGAAATCCCGGAGGGAATTTTCCAGTGACCTCAGATCATAGTAGTTCACATTCTTTCCGACTGCAGTGAACCCAAGCGGAGAAACAGCGCTAATATAGAAACGGCTGTAAAATGATGTGGTGCCCCCGTACGATTCGATCATCCGATAAATAAAGTCAGCCGAAAGTTCTGCTTTCTTGACGAGATTGTTTTCTATCCCGCAATATTTTTCGAGTTTGATGGGATCCGTAAAGGGTATGCCGGTAATTCCTCCGCCATACCTCCCGGGATTTATCCCCAGTATTAGCGTCCTGACGTTGGTATCGTTGTAGAATTTTGTATAAAACTGTTTGGCAAGCGCGCGGGCGACCTTGCTGCGATAAGGGTTCATCACCTCGATTCCCTGTGGAAGCACGGGTATGGATAACGAAGTGTAAAAATTCATGATCTTGTCAGCCAGCGTTGCCACTACTGTTCGATAAACCGTTCAAGCATTTGCACTTCACCAAACAACACGAGCGTGTCTTCTTTGGTCAGCTCAATGTCGGATGCAATGATCCCCATAACCTTTCGTACGGTATGGACAGTCCCAAGAATATTTTTTTGCTTTTCCGGCCGGATTACAGTGAGCAGCTGCACCTTGTGTTCACCCACAAAATTAATTTCACTTACCCGGGTTCCGATGTAACGCTCGGGAACCGCAACCTCCAGCAGCTGGTACTGATCGGATATCTTGTGTGATTCGACAACGCCTTTCAGATCGAGACGGTAGGCCAGGCGTTCCGCCGAGTCAGCTTCCGGATTCGCGAATTCTTTAATGTTCATCGACTCCAGCACCGTTTGCTGCAAATCGGATATGACGCGGCAGATGATTCTTTCCACACCGAGTTGTTTTACCAGTGCAGTCACCATAATGGAAATGCCGGGGGTTTCTCCGATAGCGATGACAGCGCAATCCATTTCCCGGAGGGGCAGGGTTTGCATCGCTTCCTTACTTGATGCGTCCAGGGTTATCGTATGCGTAATCCTGTCTTTCCAGTGTTCGGCAATTTCTATCGACTTATCGATCCCAATTACCTCGTGACCCAGCGACACCAGTTTTGTTGCAAGGGAGGCGCCGAAACTGCCTAAGCCAAAGACGATAAATTTCATATTCAGAAAAATTGATTTGCGTTGATGACCATATGCCTTTCTTTGAATGATTAAACCATAATTTCCTCGCTGGGGTACCTGTAATATAACGGTCCGGCCTGCTGTGCCAGGGCCATCAATATCGTAAGTACCCCAACCCTCCCGATAAACATCACTGTGATAAGCACACTTTTGCTGAAATCCGAAAGCTCTTGAGTAATACCCAGGGTCAAGCCCACAGTACTAAATGCAGAAAAGGCTTCAAACGCAATTTTAAGTATTCCGTGCTCGCCATCGGCAACACCTATGAGCAGGACCGCAAATCCAATTACGAGCAAGGATAGGATCACAATCGCAAACGCCTTGCTGATGGATGATTCCGAAATTTGCGTATGGAACACCTCCGTACGATTTTTCCGTCGGATGACGCTGCCTACATTAAGCAGCGCCACGGCAGCAGTGGTTGTTTTGATCCCCCCACCAGTGGATCCGGGGGATGCACCAATCCACATGAGAAGAAGGTAGACCATTATAGTGGGCAGCGTGATCCCGGTGAGGTCTACCGTGTTAAAACCAGCGGTTCGCGGTGTTACGGAGCCAAAGAACGACGTCACTATCTTACCCCACGCCGTGGGATGCTGGACCAACGTTGCTT
>DATBVZ010000037.1:0-2806 GCA_036515095.1 Cyclobacteriaceae bacterium
AGAAGACAACTTTACGACCTCGCCTTCAGGATTAGGCAACGCAATTTCCGGAGCAGGCTGACCGATCGCAGTGACACGCATGCTCTCTACCATGGTAATAAATTCTTTTGCGTGGGTATAATCCGGCCACGCCTCCTTTAATTTGTTGGCAACATACTGGTACGTATCATAGAATTTGTCGCGATCCAATGCATTGTTTTGCAACAGGTTTATTACGCCCAGGGAAGCCGGCTGCCGGCGGATAAGGTCCGCAACTTCCTGCTGCTTGTTGGCGGCAAGCGTCATATACTCCTGCTGAATGCCTGCAATGTTTTCCTGGTCGCCCGATGCCCGGGCTTCTTCAAACCGCCGGGTGAGCGCGGAAGCCTCTGGCGATTGCTGGAATTCCTGCAGCATCGCACTGGCCTTCATGATAAAATCAATATCCGGTGAACCTTTGATCTCACTGGTGCCTTGCATGTTGGAACCGTCAACCGTAACGGTAAGATCGCTCTTGTAAAGGATGAGATTGATAACCTGGCGGTTGTAGAAGTTCAGCCGGTAATAGCCCGGTTCTGTAAGCTTTACCTTCTTCGAAAAGGTGTTGTCCTCCTTCAGCGCGATAGTGTCTTTCCATCCATCGGTCGCACCCCCGGCCGTGATCTCGGCAATCTCAATGGAGCCTGTCCCGGGATTCAGCACCTTACCGTTTATGGTCACCTCCCACCCGCTTTGTTGCGGCGTTTCTTCCTGTCTTCCCGACGATGAGCAGGTCACAAATGCGAAAAGTATAACCCAGGGAAACACAATACCGTTCAAGTTGTTCATACCTCGGTTAGTTTTTTAGTTAGTAGTTCATTGGCCAGTTTCGGATCGGCCTTTCCCTTGCTTCTTCTCATCACTTCTCCCATAAACATACTGATTATTCCCTTCTTTCCCTTTTTGAACTCTTCCACCTTCAGCGGAAATTCTTTCAACACCTCTTCGATGATGGGAAGGATCTGACTTTGATCGCGCTCCTGGACGACGTTCAGTTCCCGCGCAAGCGCAAGGGCCGTTTTACCAGGGTTTTTCATCAACTCCGGAAAAATCATCTGAGCCGCAACCGTGTAGCTAACCTTGCCTTCATCCACCAACGAAATCAGACCCGCAAGTAGTTCAGGAGTAACTGAAAATTTGTCAGCCGGAACGCCGGTCTCGTTGAGAGCCGATTTAACAGGGCCCATAATCCAGTTGGATACAGCTTTAAAATTCGTGGTAAAACGGCATGTTTTTTCGAAATAGCCTGCCACCTCCCGCGAATCGGTAAGTACCTGCGCGTCGTAGGAAGGAAGTTTGTACGATTCGACGAATTTGCGGTACAACTCACCGGGAAGCGCAGGCATGCTGTCCCGGATAGCTGCCAGCCACGTGTCAGAAACTTCCACCGGGCTCAGGTCCGGATCCGGAAAGTACCTGTAATCGTTCAATTCTTCCTTGGTGCGCATGCCCTGCGTGCGTCCGGTGGTGGCGTCGAAAAGCCGGGTCTCCGAGATAACTTCCTTTCCCGATTCCAGCAGCGCAATCTGGCGGTCTGCTTCATAGTCGATGGCACGCTGCACATTGCGAACGGAGTTCATATTCTTCACTTCCACCTTTTTTCCGAGTATTGAAGCTCCCTTCAACATGACCGAGACGTTGGCATCACATCGGAGTGATCCTTCCTCCATGTTTCCGTCGCATATTTCAAGGTATCGAACCAGTTTCCGGATTTCCGTCAGTAACGCATATGCCTCATCCGACGAGTGCATGTCAGGCTCCGTAACGATTTCAATAAGAGGCACGCCAGCCCTGTTAAAATCCACCAGGGTATCGTTCTCGTCGGGCAGGTGAATGGACTTGCCCGCATCTTCCTCTACATGAATACGGTTCAGACGAACGGTCCTTTCCACGCTGTCGTCTGTGGCAATAGCAATATGTCCGCGCAGACAGAGAGGTATCCTGTCCTGCGTAAGCTGATACCCTTTGGGAAGGTCCGGATAGAAATAATTCTTCCGGTCGAAGATGGTAAATCTGGATACCTCGCAGTTGCAGGCGAGTCCCATCTTTATCGCGAATTCAAGTACCTTCCTGTTCAGCAGAGGAAGCGTACCCGGATGAGCAAGGGTCACCACGCTTACGTTCGTATTGGGGTCGCTGCCAAAGGACGTCGCATCAGTGCTGTATATCTTGGATTCCGTGCGAAGCTGTGCGTGCACTTCCAGTCCGATGACGACAACGTATTTATCCCGAACTGTCGTATCCATGTATTTTGCGTATAGCGGCCTCCCTTAGTTCTCTATCAATTTACGGGCTTTTTCCAGGACCGCATTTAATCCGGCCAGATTCTTGCCTCCGGCCGTAGCATAAAACGGCTGACCTCCTCCCCCACCATCGATCTCCTTTGCCAGTTCCCTGACCATATTCCCGGCGTGAAAACGCTTGGATTCCATGAGCTTATCACCGATCATGACTGCTACCTGCGGCTTGCTGTCGACATCGGCGGCGAGGACCATCAGCAGGTCGTCGAACTGGTTGCGAAGCGCGTATGCTATATGCTTCAATGTATCAGCATTAGGGACCGCTACCTTCTCAAGGATAAGGTGATAGCCGTTAGACTTAACCGCCTTTAGCGCCAGGTCGTTTTTCAGGCGGGTTGCGTGCTCCTGGTATAATCTTTCAACTTTCTTTTCCAGATGGTGTTTTTCGTCCATTAGATTCCGTGCGGCTGCCAGTACATCTTTAGGATTCTTGAACAGATCCCTTACCTCATGCAATAATTTGATTTCCTCCCGGACAAAACGGTAAG
>DATBVZ010000038.1:0-11663 GCA_036515095.1 Cyclobacteriaceae bacterium
AATCCGGAAACACGTTCGTAGCCGTTTTCGGTGATCTGGTATGGAAGCGTTAAGGGTAACTTAAAAAGGTAAGTCTCCTCCTCGTCGTACTCGTTATTATCCAGTCGTTCTGAAAACTCCCGGGAAGCCTTGTATTGCAACCCAACAAATACAAAGTAGTAGCCTCCTATGTTGAAGAGAAAGAGAAGCAAAAAGAATATGGAGAATAGCCTTTTCACTGCAGGTTACTGCGTTGGGTATCGCAAGATAAGAAATAAAACGACAATTCCATGGAGCAGCACGTCTGGGTTTGCAGGATAATCCGCGTAAAAATGGCCTTTTGGCCAAAGTTGGGGCAGGTTTAGCCGTCCCGTCCCGGCATTGGCTGGCGGTCAAAAGGAGTCGCAGAAGAGTTAAATTAGCAAGCCCGCTTTGTTCATTCCGCAAAATGGTTATGTGCCTGTTTGGACACGCTCCGGATATCAACTGGTTGGGAAGGGATAACCAAAAAGCCCCGCCTGGAGGCATTTTGCACGTCACGCTTATCCTCCGAAATCGTCGAAGCGGACATTATCCTTGGGGATGCCAAGATCGTCCAGCATTTTAAGAACAGCTGCGTTCATCAAAGGCGGACCGCACAGGTAATATTCCACATCTTCGGGTGCCGGGTGAGATTTCAGGTAGTTGTCGTACAGACACTGGTGGATGAATCCAATGTAGCCGTCGCCTTCCGGGTCATCAAGATCCTTCTTTATCTTCCAATTGTCTTCCGGTAAGGGCTCTGACAAACCGATATGAAACTTGAAATTGGGAAATTCTTGCTCGATTCGGCGGAAGTGATCAACATAGAACAGTTCTTTTTTCGACCTGCCTCCGTACCAGTATGACACCTTCCGGTTGGTTTTCTCCGTCTGGAAGAGGTGAAAGATCTGTGCCCGCAGCGGTGCCATGCCGGCGCCACCTCCGATGTATATCATTTCACGCTGGGTGGGATTGATGTGGAATTCTCCATAGGGGCCTGAGATCGTCACTTTGTTGCCGGGCTTTCTGGAAAAGATGTAAGAAGAACAGATACCGGGGTTGACGTCCATCCAGTTATTGTTGGTCCTGTCCCAGGGTGGTGTGGCTATCCGGATGTTTAGCATCACGATATTTCCCTCTGCCGGGTGGTTTGCCATGGAGTATGCCCGGAAGATCGGTTCCTCGTTCTTCATCCTGAGGTTCCACAGCTTGAACTTGTCCCAATCGGCTTTAAACACGTCGGGGTTGTGGCCTGATTCGGGATGGGGCGTAATATCGATGGTCTTGTAGTCTACGTCTATCGCCGGGACGTCGATCTGAACATAGCCGCCTGCCTCGAACTTAAGGACTTCTCCGGGGGGAAGTTTCATTACAAATTCTTTAATGAAGGTCGAGACATTGTAGTTGGATACCACTTCACATTCCCATTTCTTAATTCCGAAGATCTCCTCCGGGATCCGGATCTTCATGTCCTCCTTCACCTTCACCTGACAGCTCAGCCTGACATTGCCGAGTTTCTCCTGGCGGCTGAGGTGCCCCAGTTCGGTGGGAAGCACATCACCGCCACCCGATTCCACAACGCATTTGCACGTTGCACAGGTACCGCCGCCACCACAGGCAGACGGGAGAAAAATCTTCTGAATGGCAAGTGTGGTCAGCAACGAACTTCCGGCTGGGGCAACCAGGGGGTGCTCTTCATCGCCGTTGATCACGATCTTCACCGGACCCGACTGCACCAGCTTGGCCTGTGCATACAGCAGCATGAACACCAACAGCATGATAATGATGGTGAAAGCAATAATGGACGTTATGATCAGCATTTAAAGACGATTTACCGGGCCCAAATATACTATCGGGCTATAGAATCAGCATATAAAACGCCATAATTTTACGGCGTAGCCGGACTGCCGCTATGCTGCAAACAAGATGTTAACCTGAATGGTGCTCGGGATAATTGGTTACGCCGCGAAATATTTTGTCTTCACCTCATCTCCGGTTTGTTCAGCAGGATGAAACGAAGCGCCGGGACTCAGAATGATGCCCACCGTTTCCAGTTCATACCATTTTCGGAGGGTTTCCAGCCTGACCCGGCCGATCATATTTTCCCTGCCGTTTGCTGCGTATCCTGACTCGAATGCAACGAAATCCCTGATGGTAATGGGTGTTCCATTTTCAAAGCTGACACACACATCGACGGTCAGGTCGTTCGAGAATTCAATGCCGTGCTCGCGGTGGTGCCTCTTGTATTCGTAGGCGTAGTCGTAGGTGAGAGCAGAAATGTCGGACAGGACTGCTGACCCCGTCGGATAGCTTCCCGCCCCCTTTCCAACAAACAGCTGTCTTTCCGCAAAGGCGCCTTCTACCGACACGGCATTGTATTCATTCCGGATGGAGGCAAACGGGTGCTCATGGTCAATGAATTGAGGCATGACAAAGCCATAGATCCGGTTACCGATCTTGAACGCACGGGCAATCAGTTTAATGTGGAGTCCCTGCTCCCGCGCATAGTTAAGGTCGAGGTCGGAGATGCGGTCGATCCCGATGTTGATGATATCTTCCGGTTTCACAAAAATACCATACGTGTGGGCGATAGCGATCACGAGCTTGTACTTTGCATCAAAGCCCTGTACGTCAAGCCTGGGGTCGGATTCCGCGAATCCGAGTTCCTGCGCATCTTTCAGCGCTTGCGCGTAGGATTTGCTTTCCTCGAACACCTTGGTGAGAATGTAGTTGGTGGAGCCGTTGAATATTCCTTCAATGCTCTTGATCAGGTCGTTGTCGTAGTATTCTTCGAGATTCCGGAGAATGGGAATGCTTCCGCATACGGCGCCTTCATAGAGCACGGACCGCTGATGCTTTTGCTGGAGTTCATAAATTTCCTCAAGGTGTTCCGCAATCATTTTCTTGTTGGCGGTCACCACGTGCTTGCCCTTCTGAAGGGCAGCCTTGACAATCTCGTAAGCGGCAACGGCATCGTCGATAAGTTCAACAACGACATCGATTTCAGGATCATTCAACACGTCATTTTTTTCGTAGGTAAACAATTCAGCGGGCAAGGGCCGCTTCTTGTTCCTGTTTTTTACGCATATCTTCTTTATCGTCGCTTTGATCCCCTGTGATTCCTCGAGGACATGATACAAACCCTGCCCTACGCAGCCGAAGCCAAAGAGACCAAGTGTTAACTGTTTTCTCATGATAGTACACTGATTTTTTCCCTGTAATACGTTCTTAAAATCTCGTTGAGTTGCTCAAATTCCACCAGGAATCCGTCATGCCCGTAGCTTGAATGCATGATCTCCAGTTTTGCATGGGGTATGGTATTCGCCAGAAAGCGCTGTTCGATTACAGGAAAGAGGAGGTCGTTCGCGATGCCGATGACCAGTGCCCTTGCCTGGATTTCCGCCAATGCTTTTTCCGCACTTTGCCTTCCTCTTCCAACGTGGTGGCTATCCATTACCTTGGTGAGTATCCAGTACGTAAATGCGTTGAACCGGTCAGCGAGTTTTTGACCCTGGTATCGCTGGTACGATGCGGCACGGAAGTCATCGAACTTTTCAGCATTCTTCTCGGACTGGGTATTCTCAAAAATTTCATATTGCCGGTAAGAGATCATCCCGACGGCACGCGCGGCTTTCAGCCCTTCAGCACCGGCCCGGTGCTCATTTTCCTTCCACGTCGGGTCCGCTTCTATCGCGAGCCGCTGGGCTTCATTAAAGGCTATGCCCCAGGGTGAATGCCACGCGTTGCAGGCCATGGGGATAATGTGGCTGAATACCTGAGGTCGTTCAATCGCCCATTCTAGAACCTGCTGCCCGCCCAGGGAACCCCCGATGAGGGTGTGCACTTTTCCGATATTGAGGTGCACGCGCAGCAAGTCGAATGCCCTGACTACATCCCGGTTGGTGATTGTCGGGAAGTCATGGTAGTAGGGCTTTCCTGTGGCAGTGTTAGTGGACAAAGGTCCGGTAGAACCATAGCACCCGCCGAGAATATTTGCGCCTATGATAAAGTAATGCCTGGGATCGAAGGCGCTTCCTTCGCGGAACAGTTCGCCCCACCAGGAAGTAAAATCCGAGCTGCCTGTAAGCGCGTGGCAGACCCATACTACGTTGTCCCGCTGCGGATTGATTTTTCCCAGGGTGGTATAGCGAAGCTGGAAACCGTCGAGTTTTCCCCCGGCCTCCAGTTGAAAGGATTGCCTGAAATGAAATGTGCTGTCTTCTTTCTCCATTCTTTACATTTTATCGGTACACCAGGCTATCATGACCGCCGATCATTTTTCGACGGATTCTTCACTAAAGACCGCGGCAAATGCCTGTTCAAAATCACCTATAATATCATCAATGTGCTCGATTCCTATTGACACACGGAGTTGATTGGGCAAAACACCCGCTGAAATTTGTTCTTCATCAGTCAGTTGCTGATGCGTGGTGGCGGACGGTTGAATGATCAGGCTTTTGGCGTCGCCCATGTTGGCCAGGTGGCTCAGTAATTTCATACTGTCAACGAATTTTGTTGTCTGATCCTTGGTACCATTCAGGGTGAAGGTCAGCACTGAACCGAACCCATTGCGCAGGTACTTCCTGGCCAGCGTGTGATACGGACTGCTTGCCAGACCCGGGTAACTTACCGATTCAATGAGTGGATGCTGCTCCAGCCATTGTGCCAGCGCCAGTGCGTTGTCATCCGATCGCTGAACCCGAAGGGATAATGTTTCCAGCCCTTGCAGGTGAAGAAAGGAATTGAACGGGCTTGGCGCAGGACCGAAATCCCGCAAGCCTTCCACGCGTGCGCGGATAATGAAAGCGATGTTTGGAAGACCCAGCGGGTTACCTTCGCCGAAAACATCCCAGAATTTAAGTCCGTGATAACCTTCCGAGGGTTCGGTAAACTGAGGGAACTTCCCGTTGGCCCAGTTAAAATTTCCGCCATCAACAATGATCCCTCCGATCGAGGTACCGTGGCCGCCGATCCATTTGGTAGTCGAGGCCACAACCACATGGGCGCCGTGCTCGAAAGGCCTGAACAGGTACCCGGCAGCGCCAAACGTATTGTCAACGATTAGCGGAAGATCATACCGGTTTGCAAGGGACGCGATGGCATCAAAATCCGGAATGTTGAATTCAGGATTTCCGATGGTCTCAATATATATGGCCTTTGTCTTTTCATCGATCTTTTTTTCGAACGATTCCGGCTTGTCGCCATCGGCAAAGCGAACTTCAATTCCCAGCCGTTTGAACGACACCTTAAACTGGTTATAAGTACCCCCGTAAAGAAAAGAAGAGGACACAAAATTGTCTCCCGCCTGCATGATATTGTTAAGGGCAAGAAACTGGGCAGCCTGCCCGGAAGATACAGCGAGGGCAGCTGCGCCACCTTCGAGCGCTGCAATTCTTTTCTCCAGTACATCGCTGGTGGGATTCATAATACGGGTATAGATATTGCCAAATTCCTTTAATGCGAAAAGGTTGGCACCATGTTCCGAATCACGGAATGTATAGGAGGTGGTTTGGTAGATAGGCACAGCGCGTGAACGGGTTGTGGGATCCACTTCCTGACCGGCATGTAACTGAAGGGTTTCAAAACGTAAATTGGACATAGCTTTTCAATTTTTTGGTTGTTTTAAACGTTGACGAATTATTTGGGCACGTCGACAGGGTGGAGCGCCGAAGTAGACTTTGATTGCCAGAAGTTGGGTGAGAATCCTAACAGCAACAACGCAGCCGCATGGGCATAATTGCGTCAAACAATTCGTGAATAAATTTTTCAACAGACGCCGTCAAGCCGTCAATAGCAGCATACACCCCCAGGGTAAATGCCGGATGCATAGTTTTGATTAAAGTTTTCATTTTTAATCGGTTTATATTATCCCTTTGTTTGGGATCAGGAATTAGCACCTTTTCCTTTGCAGGAAGGTTGCTAGCGCTTCATCGAGCCTGTCTCTCAGCGCTTCTTTATAAATCGATTGACCGGGTGAGGCTTATCGACTTTGATAGGTGCAAACGTAGGCTATAATGACATAGTTTCCAAAAGCGGCCAAGGAATTTTTTAATTCAAACTTACAAATGTTAGTATCTTGACAAGTAAGAAGGGCAGTTTGACCGCAAAAGATGATCCCTTGTTAATTCCGAAAGGATACTTCGCACCGCAATCGTTCGACTGCGCGTTTCAGAATGCACAGGCGAGGCCCCGTTTACCGTGCCCCTTCGCTTGCGCGAAAACGCGTGTCAGCGGTCCGGGGCTGATATGGATCAGGTGAGCATTCCCCCGTCGACCTGGATAACCTGACCGGTAATGTAGGAGGAAAGGTCGCTGGCAAGAAACACGCACGCGTCAGCAACGTCTTCCGGTTTTCCCCCGCGCTTCAGGGGTATTGCATCGCGCCAGCCTTGTACGGTCTTTTCGTCCAGCTTCGCGGTCATTTCCGTTTCAATGAAGCCGGGAGCAATAGCGTTTGACCGGATGCCCCGGGAACCCAACTCGAGGGCTATCGATTTGGTAAAACCGACAATACCTGCTTTCGAAGCGGCGTAATTTGCCTGTCCTGCATTTCCCTTTAATCCAACTACGGAAGTCATATTGATTATGGAGCCGCCCTTTTGCTTCATGAATTGTTTAGCAGCCGACTTAACCGTGTTGAAGCAGGATTTAAGATTCACGTTGATCACGTTGTCCCACATCGCTTCCGTCATCCTCAGCAGTAAGGTGTCCTGCGTTATACCTGCGTTGTTTACCAGAATGTCCAGGCTACCGAAATCAGCGATGACATCATTGATGAGTTTGTCGGCCTGTGAAAAATCACTGGCATCCGACCGGTAGCCCTTTGCTTTGATGCCCTCTTTTGCGAGCTCGCTTTCCAGTGCTTGCCCCTGCTCCACACTTGACAGGTAAGTAAATGCAACGTTAGCGCCGTGCAATGCGAAACGATAAGCAATGGCGCGGCCGATACCTTTCGATGCGCCGGTGACAAGTGCGGTTTTCCCTTCCAGTAGTTTCATGTGTTACGGTTTACTATTCCAGCGTTACCCGACCGGATAAAATTAGTTAATTCCGGCAAAACAGCGTTGCTGATTTCACAAGTGTCACAATCCACAAAATAAAACCATCCCCGTATGTGAAGCGCCGGATTGTTGCGGGGAACGTGACGTCGTATTTCGTCGGCCTCTGACCTGAATTAAAGGCACTAACTTTTTGAAAGCGCGTCCGGGGCTTTATCTTTGGCTGCAAAATCATAAATATCAGATATATGTCTAAATATGATCTTCTTGTTATCGGGAGCGGACCGGGTGGCTACGTGGCGGCGATCAGGGCATCTCAGCTTGGAATGAAGGTTGGCGTTGTTGAAAAGGCGGAGTTGGGTGGAATTTGCCTGAACTGGGGATGCATACCCACTAAAGCGCTGCTCAAAAGTGCCAATGTCTTTGAGTACTTCAGGCATGCCAAAGACTATGGTATTGAAGTAAAGGAAGCCGGCGCCGATCTGGGTGCCATGATAAAGCGAAGCCGGACGGTAGCTGACAGCAACAGCAAGGGGGTGCAGTTTCTTTTCAAGAAAAACAAGATCGAACACATTGCCGGTTTCGGGAAGGTAAAGAAAGGTGGAAAGGTGGAGGTGACGGATGATAAGGGTAGGAAGTCTGAAATGGAGGCGAAGCACATTATCGTGGCGACGGGGGGAAGATCCCGCGAGTTGCCTAACCTGAAAATTGACGGAAAGAAGATCATTGGCTATCGGGAAGCCTTAGTCCTGGAAAAAATGCCGAAGAAAATGCTGGTGGTCGGCTCAGGTGCCATCGGTGTGGAGTTCGCTTACTTCTTCAATACACTGGGTACGGAGGTAACGTTGGTTGAATTCTTACCCCGTATTGTTCCTGTTGAGGACGAAGAAGTTTCAAAAGCCCTGGATAAGTCTTTCAAGAAGCAGGGAATGAAGGTCCATGTCAACTCGGAAGTCACGTCAGTAGACACGAAGGGTAAGAATTGTATTGCGACGGTAAAAACACCAGATGGTGAGATCAGGATTGAAACGGATGTGGTGCTCTCTGCGATAGGTATCAGCACCAATATTGAAGGCATCGGACTTGAAGAGACGGGTGTGAAAACCGAAAAGGGGAAAGTTGTTGTTGATGACTTTTACCGGACCAATGTTCCCGGCATATATGCGATCGGCGATATCGTTAAGGGCCCCGCCCTTGCGCACGTGGCCTCCGCAGAGGGCATCATTTGCGTGGAGAAGATCGCCGGCAAGAACCCGGAACCCCTGAACTACAATAACCTTCCCGGATGCACCTATTGCTCGCCCGAAATTGCCTCCGTAGGCTATACAGAGGAGGGGGCGAAGAAGGCGGGTTATGAGATCAAGGTTGGCAAATTTCCGTTCAGCGCTTCAGGAAAGGCGAAGGCTGCCGGGGCTACCGACGGTTTTGTAAAGGTAATATTCGACGCAAAGTACGGGGAATGGCTGGGGGCGCACTTCATTGGAGCGAATGTCACCGAAATGATCGCTGAGGTTGTTGTCGCGCGCAAACTGGAAACAACCGGACACGAGATCATCAAGTCAGTGCACCCCCACCCAACCATGAGTGAAGCCATCATGGAAGCCGCAGCGGCAGCGTATGATGAGGTAATACATTTGTAAGGGTATGAGGGTACGTGTGCCTTCATATCAACACATCAACACTACATTTCGCCCGGGCTCACGGGCATGCCCAGGGAGTTGGCGTATTTTTCATAATCTGATTCGATGGTTTTGGCCAGGTCCGATTCACCGTATTCGTACATGATGCGTTGAAATTCTCCCAACACGGCGAGGTTCAGTCTGACATCCTGTGACATTTCACCCCGGGCGATATAGTAATCCAGCATCCCGACGGCGCGCCGGTGCATGAGTTGGGTGATCTCAAGGGCCTTTTCTTTCTCACCGAGTTCCATCAATAGCTGAACGGTAGGAATTATGGTAAAACGATCGAATAGCACGCCCTTGTCCGGCATTTTTTCAAGGCTGAAAAGTATAACTTCCCTTGCCTTTTCTTCATTGTCCTCTGCCAGGAATGCCCTCGCCAGGCTAATGAAGGTATTGCGCTGGTTCAGTACAAACTTCCGGTAATCTTCCGAGTTGTAGACGTCCGGGTCATCAAGGCCGCGGAATTGAAATTTCCGCATCATGTTCTCATACGAGACTTTCGTATTCACCAGCTCCTCCCGTGGGTTAGGATTCCGTACCGGAAGTATGCGGTATGCATTTCCTTCCTGTACGACGTAGGGCCGGAGGTCTACCTTGAATTGGGCGAGTGAGGTATTGTTTACATAGATGGGACGCTCCCAATTCGTAGTGGCCAGAACGTCCAGCATGGCGAGGTCCTTTTTTTCCAAACTGTTGCCGATCACCCGGAGCCTCATCTGTGATACGGCCAGGCTGTCCATTCCTGCCGGGATCAACCCCATGGAGCGTACTTTTTGAAGATCAACATTCAGTACGATTTCCTTTGCCGGCAACATGTTGGCGCCCGCCATATAGGGATGCTGCAGTCCCTTGTAGTTCTTTTTGATAAGGTCAAGGTATTGGACAATGTCAATACTCCTGATCCCTGCATCGTGATACATGAGATAATCGTTGGGTCCGCCCTGTTGATAGTTCCTGATCGAAAGCGTATATGGAAAGGGCTCCGACTCGTACGTCTGCCGCATGGTCTGGCCGATATACCAGTCTGTGTTGTAATAGCTTAACACGACAACACGCATGTCGGTACGGACGTCCTCCACCTCCTGGGCATACCATAAGGGGAACGTATCATTATCCCCGCCGGTGAAGAGAATGGCATTTTCTGCACAAGACTGCAAATAGTTGATGGCGGAATCCACCGAAAAGAAACGGTCGCTGCGATTGTGGTCGTTCCAGCCTTCGGACGCCATTATGGCCGGGGCAGACATACACAGAAGTATGGAAGTTGCGGCAAGAACCTTCGGATTTTTTATAAATCTGCCTAACAGGTCAGCCAGCGCAAAGACAGCAAATCCGATCCAGAAACACCAGGCGTAATAGGACCCTGCATAGATGTAGTCGCGTTCACGCGGCTCTGCCGGCGGTGAGTTCAGATAGACGACCAGGGCAGCACCCGTCAGCACAAACAGCAATCCCACAACTGCAAAGTTTCTGGAGTCCCGGTTGATCTGGTAGATCATGCCCAGCAGGCCCAGCAGGAAGGGGATCATGAAGTAGTTATTCCGGCCTTTGTTCACAGCCAGTTCCTCCGGAAGGTCTTCGAACCATCCCCGCGGTCCCAGCCAGTCGGCATCCTGGTTGTCGCTTTCCCTCCCTGCAAAATTGAACATGAAATACCGCATGTACATGGTTCCAATCTGATACGTAAACATGAATCTCATGTTGTCTGCAAAGGTTGGCTTCTCCCCCTCCTTCAGGCCGAGTATCTCCCGGTAGCGTTGCTGATGATCGGGCTGTGTGCTATAGATACGCGGCAGAATGGTCATGTCGCGGGGATTGAATTTGTAATCGATCTTGCGGTCGGTGACCTCATACCGGTCATCGCCCTTGGTATAAATGGGTGTGCCTTCGGTATAGCCCTCGATTTCCGCTGTATAATACTGGCCATACAACAAGGGACGGCTTCCGTACTGTTCGCGCTTCAGGTAACGGACAAAACTCATTACGTCGGAAGGATTGTTTTCATTGATGGGGGGATTCTCATTGGACCGGATAACGATCACAGCATAGGACGAATACCCTATCAGAATGAATGCGGTGGATACCAGGAAGGTATTGAGAATTGTATTCCCCTTCCTTTGCGTTTGAATGATGCCAACGATCAGAACTGCAATCAGCAATGCAGCAAAGACAATAACCCCCGAACCAAAGGGCAGGCGAAGGGAATTCACAAAGAAAATTTCAAAACTTCCGGCAATTGACGGAAGGCCCGGTATAATAATGTCGTTAATGAATATAATCAGGAAGAGGCTGATGGCAAGCGTCCACACTACACCCCAGAAAGTGGGGGTTTTGTATTTCTTGAAATAGAATATGAGTCCGAGTGCGGGAATGGCGACAAGGTTCAGCAAATGAACACCAATGGACAGACCCATCATGTAGAAAATAAGAATGAGCCACCGGTTGGCTTTGGATTCATCCTCAATTACGTCCCATTTCATCATTGCCCACACGACGAATGCGGTGAAGAAGGACGACATAGCGTATACTTCCGCTTCGACCGCAGAAAACCAAAAGGAGTCAGAGAAAACATAAGCGGTCGAGCCAACCAATCCCGCTCCGATGAGCAACCATGCCTTACCCTCCGTCATATCCGCAGGCCGGCTGACTTTCATTACTTTTCTGCCGAAGAGTGTGATCGACCAGAAAAGAAACAGAACCGTGAATGAGCTTGCGAGAACGCTGGTAAAATTGATCCAGTACGCTACTCGTGTCTCGTCCCCAAGGGCCAGGAATGAAAACAGCCGCCCGATAAGCAGAAACAACGGAGCCCCGGGCGGATGGGGTACTTCCAGCTTGTAAGAAACCGCAATAAATTCACCACAATCCCAGTAGCTGGCGGTCTCCTCCATAGTTAGCCAGTAGGTAACCAGGGCCACGGTAAACGCAGTCCAGCCGCCGATATTGTTGATCCTTTGAAAATTCATGCAAAAGGGGTTTT
>DATBVZ010000039.1:0-3505 GCA_036515095.1 Cyclobacteriaceae bacterium
AATACGGAAAATGAATCGCTGGTGCTTGATAGCTACTTCGTGAATGATCTGAGGATATCCTGGCAACTCCGTCCTTCTGGAACGAAGGGTATCGAATTGAGTCTTTTGATCAACAACCTGTTCAATACCCGGTATGCCTCCAACGGATACAGTTCCGGTGGCGTACCCTACTATTACCCGCAGGCAGGCACTAATTTCCTTGGCAGGCTTGCCGTGAAGCTCTGAATAGGGGCAGTATCTTCAATACGCTATTCGGGCCCTTAATGCACTTCAGCCCGGACAAAACCTTTGGGGATAGGAATCTTAGCCATGCACTCGCTATTTTTGCGCAGTGACTTCTATGGATTCAGGCCAGTCGAAATTGAAAAAGCTGATCACCTCCCTCCTCCGCCTGACAAGGGTGTGGAATCTTCTGATCATTGCCCTGGCCCAGTACTTTACTGCAGCCTATCTCGTTGACACGGGCGCCATCACCAATCCCAGACTATTTCTATTGTCGGTATCAACCATGCTGATCGCTGCCTCCGGTTACATTATCAATGATTACTATGATGTCAAGATTGACTTCATAAATAAGCCCGATCGCGTTGTTGTCGGAAAATCCATACCCAGACGCTATGCCCTTTTCCTTCACAGCCTGTTTGCAGGTATTGGTATTCTTATAGGCATCTACCTGTCTGTATGGATTGGTGCCGTTCACATTTTCTCCGCAGGGCTCCTCTGGCTTTACTCTAATTCACTGAAACGCCTCCCTTTTATCGGGAACTTTGCCGTTGCGTTGCTCACGGGATTGAGCATTCTGGTGGTAGACGCACTTTTCTATCCGCATCATAGCCTGATATGGATATATTCATTGTTTGCCTTTTTCATGACCCTCGTCAGGGAAATAGTCAAGGACATGGAAGATCTTAAGGGAGACAACACCTTTGGATGCAAAACCTTGCCTATTGTCTGGGGGATACGCCGTACCAAGGGGGTCATTTTCTTTATTTTGGTCTTATTCCTGGCGCTTGTAGTTCTGATCAACAGGCTGTATGCTCAACTGCCCATTGAATATTTTGTGCTTTTCCTCTTCATTCCCGTTTCCTTGCTGATCTTTTGGCTCCTGCGCGCGGATGTGAAAAGGGAATTTACCTGGTTAAGCACCTTCTGCAAACTGATTTTGGTGCTGGGAATTATCAGCATGGCCTTTGTCTGAATTACCGGCTACGCCACCTTCCCCGCAATCCCGGCCTGCCCCAAATTTGTCCCAATGGGATAGATTCTGTTCCTTTGCCGTCATGCCCAAATCCCGAATTGCAATTTTCGCCTCCGGGAACGGAACCAATGCTGAGGCGATAATCACTTACTTTCAAGGACATCCTGCTATATCCGTAGGCGCTATATTCTGCAACAATCCAAAAGCTTTCGTTCTTGAGCGTGCCCGTAAGCACAACATCCGCGCGGTCATTTTTGACCGGAAGATGTTGTACGATTCGACTGATGTTTTGGATTTGTTGAATGGGCTGGCGATTACGCATGTTATTCTTGCCGGGTTTTTGTGGTTGCTGCCGGAAGACCTGGTTCGCCGGTACCAATCCAGGATCATCAATATACATCCGGCCCTGCTTCCCAAATACGGCGGAAAAGGAATGTACGGCATGCGGGTACATGAGGCGGTGGTAGCATCGGGTGATCGGGAAACTGGCATTACCATCCACGAGGTTACGACTGACTACGACGACGGGCCGGTAATTTTCAAGGCTGCCTGCGAGGTACGTCCGGACGACTCACCGGAAGTCGTCGCAGACAGAGTTCACCACCTGGAACACATTCACTACCCCCGGGTAATTGAAAAATGGATTAATAACACTTAACTTCGATGCTGCAATGAGCAACCTTGTGTCATCAATGAGCGGTCTTCGCCCCCGATTTTCTATAAACCTTCAGATATGGATTTTTCCGAATTACCCGTAAGCGTTGAATGGATCATCATTTATGTATTTATTGCTCTGGCAATCATTGTCCCGATTATCGCTATTGTAGATGTACTCAAAAGCAAGTTCAAACGCCCCTATGACAAAGCAATATGGTTGCTGCTCATCATCTTTCTCAACCTCCTGGGCACCATCCTGTATTTCAGCCTGAGCCGCGAACGAAAGAAACCCAGGGCCTAGCCAAGCCTGGCATAGGCGCGGATGGGAAAGGTACCGACGCCTTTGATCATCGGCGGCACATCCATACGGTGCTGCATGGTGTCTTTATACACCCCTACGTTCTTCATTCCATGTGCTCAAAGTTTTCATCCCTGTAGAACTGCAAAAATACCTGCCTGATTGCCTCATTGGGTACTGCAAGCCTTCTGATGGACAGGTCAATCCATGCACCGTCAACCGGTTATTACTGCCGCCACCGTATTTCCATCCAGATAGATCTTATGCTGCAGGCTCCAGCGGCTGTAATCCGGCGATGCTTTAACGATTCGAACATCTATGGTTACTTTATCCTCATACCTTATTTCCCGTTTGAAGACAGCTTCTTCACGAAACAAAACCGGCCCAATGCTGAACTCCCTCATCTTCTCAATCGACAATCCGTGTGCTACAAAAAAATTCATTCGCGCGATAGCCCCAAAATCGTAGTATGAGGAATGTTTTACATGCCTGTTGGCATCAATGTCTGTCCAGCGAAGCTGAATGGGCACTACATAAGGTGTCATCGGAGTAAACCGTTGGGTTTGAAAACAGGCATATCAGGCAGGAACAGGCAAATGGCTATGGAGCATTGATTTCATTGAATGTATTCCCTTCTTCCGTCCAGCTCATGGGATAGTTTTTGTCCAGAAAATCCAGCGCTTCCTCCGTCAGATACAACGGATGAAATGTATCGATCATAACCGCGAGTTCTTCTGTCGCCTTTGCGCCGATGCTTTTCTCTACGGTACCGGGATGCGGTCCATGAGGCAGGCCCCCCGGATGCAGTGTGAAGCTTCCCCGCTCAATACCTCGCCGGCTCATAAAATTCCCTTCTGCATAATAGAGCACTTCGTCGCTGTCGATATTGCTATGATTGTACGGAGCCGGTATTGACAAAGGGTGATAATCAAAAAGCCTTGGGACAAACGAACAGATAACGTAGTTATGTCCCTGAAAAGTCTGGTGCACCGGCGGCGGCTGATGAACACGGCCCGTGATCGGCTCGAAATCATGAATAGAGAAAGCATAGGGCCATAAGAATCCGTCCCAACCCACCAGGTCCAGCGGGCTGTGATCGTAGTGATAGTGGTGGAGGAATCCCTGCTTCTTGATTTTCACCAGGTATTCCCCGGGCTGAGTTTCCGTGATCAGTTCCTGAGGCGGGCGTATATCACGCTCACAATACGGAGAATGCTCAAGCAGTTGTCCCAACTCATTCCGATACCGCTTTACAGTCTCCACCGGCGATGCCGATTCGATGATCAGCAAACGCAGTGACTCTTCCCTGAACTCCAGCCGGTAAATGACTGTTCGCGGTATCACAATATAAT
>DATBVZ010000040.1:0-3649 GCA_036515095.1 Cyclobacteriaceae bacterium
TTTCCTTTCAGGACCGCTATACCCGCCTCGGGTTGCAGGGGTTTATCGACAGAGGCGATCACTTCGCGATTATAGCACGGCGCTACCTCGTTGTTTTCCCCAATCGTCTTTCCGTTCACGGTTATCGCGTCGCCGTACAGGAAATCCTTTAGTTCATTCAAAACCACAGGTAATCCACCCGCATAGTAAAAGTCCTCCATGAGGTATTTTCCCGAGGGCATCAGATTAACCAGTAAGGGAATACGGCCACCGATACGGTCAAAATCACCCAATTCCAGGGGTACGCCAATCCTGCCGGCGATGGCAAGCAGGTGAATTATAAGATTTGTCGATCCCCCTACGGCCGCGTTGACCATAATGGAATTTTCAAATGCCTTTCGCGTAAGCACGTCCGAAAGCCGAAGGTCTTCCCTAACCATATCGACTATCCTGCGGCCGGACAACTGAGCAAGAACCTTTTTCCTGGAATCCACAGCCGGGATTGTGGCAGCTCCCGGGAGGGTAAGGCCAAGCGCCTCCACCATGCATGCCATAGTGGACGCCGTGCCCATTGTCATGCAGTGTCCACTGCTTCTTGCGGAGCATATTTCCGCTTCAAGTATATCCAGGTCGGTATAGTTATCCACCTTCTGTTTCTCTTTGATAAGCCAGTTGAAGGATCCGGAACCAATCAGCTCACCTCTGAATCTCCCGTTGAGCATCGGTCCGCCGGGCACCACCAATGTAGGCAGGTTCACGCTGCACGCACCCATCACGGTCGACGGAGTGGTCTTGTCACATCCTGTGAGCAGCACGATACCGTCGAGGGGGTTGGCCCGGATGGTTTCCTCGACATCCATGCTCGCGAGATTCCTGAAAAGCATGGTGGTGGGCCGCATCAGTGTTTCACCCAGTGAAGTGACAGGAAACTCAAGGGGAAAGCCCCCTGCCTCGACCACACCGCGCTTGACGATCTCCGCAAAGTCCCTCAGGTGCCCGTTACACGGGGTCAGCTCCGACCAGGTATTGCATATCCCGATCACCGGCTTACCCTGAAAATAATCGTTTGGATACCCCTGATTCCGCATCCAGGACCGGTGCACGAATCCCATTTTATCCGACTTTCCGAACCAGTCGTAGCTTCTCAATTCCTTTTTCATTTAGTCAAATCCTTTTGGCCCGATATAGTTAGTGAAAATGCGTGAATGCAGCAACTGGGAGGGGAAGGGGGGTATATAGGTATATAGGGGGATATAGGTATATAAGGGGGAGAAAGGGGGTACACTCTATTGCCACACCCTACCCCATATGCTATACTTATGTACGTATCATACCCCTTATTCCCCTCCCATAGCCGCCAGGTTAAATCCAAGGTGTACCTCGATCACCTCTGCAATGTTCCGGGCCACGAGGGAGGGAATTGTAATTTTGAAATCCTTGACGCGCAGGGGAAATGTGCTGTTGGCAGCAATGGTATTGTCGCCGACTACCAGTTCTACCTGTGTTTCCAGCGGCCTGGTCTCGCCATGTATGGTTATCTCTCCTGTGACATTGGCGGTATAGGTGCCGTTTTGGGTGAGGTTGATCTCGCTGAAGTTTGCGATCTTTCCCTCAAAAGTCGCTTTCGGATATTTATCCGACTCCACGTACTTCTCATTGAAATGCTCCTGCATCAGCGCCTTTTTGAACCGGAACGATTTCATCAGCATGGAGGCGGCCACTTCGCCCGTGGAGGCGTCCAGAATATACAGCGCCTGGTCGCTGTGTGCTTCTATATTTTCCAACGGCGCCTCAGAGAAAAAAGAGGCCTTGCCTGCTCGGTCCATATAGCGGGTCTGCGCAAGAGCCGAATGACCCATAAGAGACAACAAGCCGAATAGAAGGATCTTATTCATCATCATCAACAATCAGGCAATCAACCAAAACTACATCCAGAAGCCGACCTGTGCAAATCCCCTTGACAGTTAGCTCATCGCCCGGTCGGAGGCCATATGCCATAGTGTCCTGTTTTTCCTGAAGTGAGCAGCTTACACGGCTAACCGGGGTTGAATCACCCATCAGCAAAACAAAAGCGTCTCCTTGTTCCAGCACTTCAGTAACGGTGCCGCTCACCTGCACAACCTTGCCGAGGTACTTTTTGTCGGCCTCATCTTCATCTCGTTCGTACTCATCGATCAGGCTGTTTGCACTGAGTAAAAAGTCAGGCGTGTCGACTGAGATATGCGGTTTGTTAAATACATAGACGTATGCAGCAACACCCAGCAGAGCAAGTATTCCCACAACGATTATTACTTTTTTTGTCATCCTTCCTGCTAGTTTTGTGGTGCGCCATCGTCAACCCAACATGCGATCTTGTCGATCTGTGCTTGTGTAATGCTACCCTCCTGGGGCATGGTGCCGTCTCCCGTCAATTTCTTTACGTTCGCGGCATTATCCTTTATGTTCTTAAAAACCCTGAAATCAGGGAATTGGTTGCCGTTGTGGCAATCGTTAATGGCGCACGAACTGGTGATTATGGGTTGTATGTCAGCTGCAAAGCTTATGCCTGAATTTACACGCGCCGTTTGCGAGGATTCGCAGCCCGTCTGATCCTGTATAACTACCGTGTGCACTCCCTGCGAGAGATTTTCGAAAGTCGCCTCATCCTGAAAGGAGCCACCATCAATACGGTAAGCATAGGGTGGTTCTCCGCCTTCGGGTATTGCTGTGATCGTTCCTTCGGAGGCGCCGCAGCCTGCTTCGGTGCTGGAAACGGTCAGATTAACTCCTTCGCTGTTATTTATGCTTAGTGTGACGGAGGTCTCACAGCCATTATCGTCCTTAACCGTCACGGTATAGCTGCCTGCACCCAGATCGCTAAACAGCGGATCCGGCTGAAATGGCTCTCCGTTGAGGCTGTACTGGTAATTACCTGCACCCGCAGAAGCCTCGACTCCAACGAATCCGTTTTGTTCATTGCACTCGGAATCGCCCACCTCCGTAACCTGTATTACAGGCCCTTCAACTTCGCAATCAACAGGTGGTTTGAGGTCGTCGGAAGCACACGACGCGGCAACGATCAGACTTACAAAGGCCAGAACGGAAATCTGTGATCTACTCATAAACAATCAAATCGGTACACACTTCAAACCCTAAAGAGATGAGGTCGCTTCCAAAGCCAGTCGGACACCAGAACCTATTTGGGCAAATCGTGGCAGCCCATCCTCCCGACCCGGAAGCAACGCTCATCATTTCTTTATGCAACTATTCGACATTAGATCCGATATCACCCTGAGCAATTAATGTACCCAGGTTGCCGGAGCTCAAATGCACATTGATATAGCCATTGTAATTGATTAACTCATCATAAGTAATTGCGGTCGCATCGTTCTTTTCGGTTACATGGGTTGCGCTTTTCCCTGTATCGCCGTCTACGTTATTCAGATCGATCGAAATGGAACCACCCATGGCTGCACTGTTATCGTGAATGTGAGAAGGGTGATCACCACCGGCGGTGGTTCCTGTCAACGCTATAGTGATCAGCGTGGTCCCGTTCTTTCGCTTGGCGAACGTAGCGGCGCCGCTGATACCGGGATCGGACACGCTGTTTAGCGTATACTCAACCTCATCGCCCGTAAGTGCATTCTGTCCAATATCGCCCTGCGCGATGAGGGTTCCCAGGTTGCCGCTG
>DATBVZ010000041.1:0-3464 GCA_036515095.1 Cyclobacteriaceae bacterium
CGTTTTGTGAAGTAGTTGCGGGGTTGGGTGAGCGTTCCCTCACCCAACAGGATGCTGTCATTTCTACTTAAGTCCGGTGCAAGTTTGATCCGTGAAAGGAATTTATCGAGCAACGGCGGCGAGCGTTTTGGCGTGACAGAAATCAGCCCGGCAGGTTTTTACCGCATAATAATCTTTCCGTAGTACACCTTTGCAACCGTTTCAATTTTAATGATAAGGAGTCCGGGGCTCGGATCGACCTGAACCTGAAAAAGAAATGCCTTCAGATAACCCATCTTCGCGTTTATCCTTCTCCCTGCCAAATCCACTACTTCGACGTTTTTGATTCCGTCGATACCCGAAATGTTGATCACGCCCTGCGAAGGATTAGGATACACGCTAAAACCATGAACGGGATCGCCCTCCGCATCGGTTACCAAATTCCAAAGCGTTTTCAGGATCTCAATTTCGCCGGGTGCCAGGGCTTTGTCGTAAATCCTTACCTCATCCAGGCTACCCCGTAAAGAATAATTGGTGATGGCCTCATCTTTTCTTCCAAAGGTCAGGGCCTTCCCGGTTACGGCGATTAGGCCATTGCCGGATAGAAAATTATCCAACACACCATCGGCATAGAGCTCCATGGAGTAACCCGAGTACAGCACCGTAAAGTGGTAATAGTGGTTTAACTGAAGGGGAAAAGAGCTGTCCAGGTCTTTGGTTCCGGACGAGGTTTTAATTGTCCAACGAAGTTTTCTGCCCGGAGTGACAGATACCTTCCAGCGCTCTTCCCAACTGCCGTGCGAAAGGATAAAGGATTCTTCCGGGATGGCATCAAGCTTTACCCAAAAGGCAACGGTTATCTGATCCGTAAAATTCAGAGCCGCCCGGTTTTCTACAAAAATGATATCACTCCCGGAAGAAAAACGGTATGCGTTACCGGGTTTCCCACGCGGATCCGCCGATGGCAGCGCCCCTTCCAGGACACCGTCATATCCGCTGCCACTATGGTCCAATACGTTACCATCCAGGGGGTAATACGCTAACAAGGGGGTAGTCTCAGAACCTATTGCTTTAACCAGCAGTTGCTTTTTGGCTTGTGCTTTCAAACCATCCACATTCGAAACCTCACAGGAGATTTCAAATAACCCTTCACCCTGGGGGGCGCTCAAGCGGATAAGGGAATCATTCTGGCTTGCCACCAGGCCATCGGGCAGCGTCCACGTGTAAAGCAATGGACCTCCATCATTTGTATGGGCCTTGCATATAATGAATGCATCACTCGCCGAATAGTACCACATTTTATCCGTCTCAATTCCTTCTATGACAGGAGGAATGGGAATGTGGTCCACGACAGTAATGTTGATGCTGTCCCTGGCTGAGTATAATCCTGAATTAACTTCAAGTAAAACCTCATATGTTCCCTGAACCCCGGGGGCACTCCAGGTAAATGCGCCGTACGATGAGGACGAAAAGAGAACCCCATCTATGTACCACGTGTACACAACTTCACCCGTCGCATTTTCTATGGCGCTGTGGACAGGCACCTGCTGATTATACGCTGCCAGCGTGTCACCGGCATCCAGCGACTTGATCCGAAGCTTCCCATCAAAATCGTAACCGTAGTGATGGTCTACAACATCATCGCCGATATACAGCTTTCCATTCCCGGATTCGGGGGTTAAACCCGACGGCAGATAGACCAGCAGCATCACTTCATCGCCGGCAGCATCGATCTGGGTATCTCCTGTAACGCCTGTTTTGATTACAGTCTCGGAAATTGCATCATAAAGGTCGTAGCTTTGCGATCCTAATGGTAGCGTTACCTGCTTCGTATCCTCATGCGGATTAAAGATCAGAAAGGATGGAAAAGCATGCTGTCCGAAAAAATCGGTCTTATTGATGTCGAGCTTTAAGATGCCTTCAACATCCGTGGACTCCACAATAGCACCAAGGTAACCAACATGCGACGAACCGTAGATGCCCAGATTGGTCTGTGCCCAGCCTTCCCGCTTCGCATCTCCTGTCCCATATAAACTCTTACCCTCCAGATTTTCTTTTAAGGCTTCGTACGCAATCACGGATTGCGGGTCATGCGCGGCACTCCACTGGTAGTCATCCTGATCATCTTCCGGCAAGTACTGTGGATAATATAAACGGCTTGCATTTGCAAGGTTTAGCACCCACTTCGCGATATCGCGCGCAAAACGTTTGTCATATTTGACCATCGGCACTAACGCCGCTGCCTGTTGAAAGCCATTCATAGCGAAGGCATAGTCATTTCCCGCGTCATTCGCCTCTCCTATTAAGCCAGAAACATCCGATCCATTCCACGTGCCTGCAATTACTCCCCATCCTCTAAGCGGGCCGTTGTCAAAGCACCAATTAACAATTTTTTCCAGATCATAATGCGTGCCGAGTTCCGCATTCATTCTGGCAGCGACAAGGGCTCCATAGGGCAATTGAAGCTCGTAGGATGGATTGGAATTGAGGGCTGACAAAAATTCCATCGACAGTTGAGCTCCCGTTAAGTATTTCTTTTCTCCGGTATGAAGGTAGGCATGGTACAAAAGCCAGGCTATGGTGCCCGCAGATTCGGGTTCAGCAACACCGGAGTCGTTTGGCGTCATGCTGGCGAGGTTCCAGGCCCTGTAATTCATCCCGGGTGTTAACCAGGGCGTCGTTGATGCGCCCATGGCATAGACAGCGCTGAGCCATTGATCCGCTATGGTAACAAACTGGTCATTAAAATCCGGGACATCAGGATACTGCGAATACAATTGATAAAAGAATACGTTGGGCATAAGATCATACCACCAATCCGTGCCGCTCGTTGAGGAATAACCATTCAGGTATACATTCTGGCCATTTGCTTTATTAAAAAAATCCTTACTCTTTACTACCCAATTCGTACCGGCCTGGCTGGATTTGTCCACCCCCACAAGCGTGGCTCCTATCAGTGCAGGAATTATGTTGATGGCCTCAGCCTGATTCCCGGCGTATACGGAGCCCACATACGTATCGAGTAAGATGGGCTCGAGACCCGGATAGTTAGTTCCGGTTGACTTCGAGTGTATAAGGGGAAGATATTCACCGGCAGCACTCGTTGAAAATATCAACGCATCGTATTTTATGGCGACATCTTTCCAGTTTCGCATAAAATAAGGTGCCGGAAGGTTGGGCATTTGGGTTACCCGGGGAATGGCTATCTGCCCGGTCTGTGCAAATGAGTGAAGCCATGTGCCGGAGATGCACAACAAAAGACTGAAACTAATTCTTAGGACGGACTTTATATACCTCCGTTCATCTGCCATGCCGTTGAGCTGTTTTACGAACACTTTCGAAAGTCCCCGCTACGTTATTAAAAAGGAACAGTGAAAAATTCACTGTTCCTTTGTCTGTGAGTCGTTTCACTCAGCAGTGCATTAACTAAAGACATACTAATGTTTTACGGCTTTTCAACATCATAAATACTAGTAACTTGAGAG
>DATBVZ010000042.1:0-5350 GCA_036515095.1 Cyclobacteriaceae bacterium
CTATTCTACAAAGACCTTGAGAATCTGATTGAGTACAAAGACTTCCCCGAACTGTACCTGAACAACCATCCGGAAACAGAGCTGCGCCCGGCACAGGGCAGGGCCTATGGCGCGGAGCTTTATATACGGAGGATAAAAGGCAGATGGACGGGATGGCTCTCGTATACTTATTCGGAGACCAGGGTAAAAGTCGCTTCGTCCGATCCGTCGGAATCAGTGAATGACGGTGAATGGTATCCTTCCAATTACAACAAGCCGCATACAGTGAACATTGTGATTAACCGTGCGCTCAGAAGGAGCAGTGCAATTTCTTTGATCCTCTCTTATAACACGGGCCGTCCACTAACCGCCATCGAAGACAGCTACATTGTAGATGACGTGGTCGTTCCGGTTTACTCCGACCGGAATAAATACCGGATACCCGATTACCTGCGTGTGGATTTTTCATTTACCATTGGAGACATCGTCAGGAAACTCGATGATTCGCTGGTATTCTCTGTATATAATCTGCTCGGACGCGATAATGCGTATTCCGTTTTTTATCAAAGACCTCGGTCAAGTTTTTTTATTCCTCAGGCATACAAGCTGTCAATACTGGGATCGCCAATGCCTTCCCTTACCTATAACTTTAAATTTTAGGCTGGCAATGGCAACCTATTTCAACTCGCACAAGCTTACCCGCATTGCCATTCAGGTCTTCAGTTTCCTGTTTCTTCTGGGTTGCCTTGGCCGGATCGACATTGATACTGACCCACTGGCAAACCAGCTTGTCGTCTCCGGCCAGGTTAGCACTGTTGAGGAAGAGAATCTGGTTGAACTGGGAAGAACAGCAGGCACCGGGCGCCTTCCGTTCCCGCTGGTGGGGGCATCAGTGATTCTCCATGACGATGCGGGAAACAGCTACACGTGGAATGAATACCCGGAGCATCCCGGACAATACAAGCCAATTGGCTTCTCTGGAGTTCCCGGAAGAACCTATCATATTCAGATCATTCTGCCGGAAGGCGATGTTTATGAATCCGATCCTGAAACGATGCCGGAGCATAGCGGGACGGATGCCCTCCGGTACGCTTTCGAGGAAGAGGAATTCATTGACGCAGAAGGCATCGTCAGCAACCTCCCTTTCATAAAAATATATACAAATGCAACCCTGCCCGATAGCAACGCACCCATGTTCGCCAGGTGGTCCGTCATAGAGTGTTATGCAATCCGGCCAACCGACTTTCCGGACCCCTTCGGGAATGTCCCTCCACCCTGTTACGTAACACAGGCTGCTGACCCGCAGCGCATTGTTTTATTGAATGGAACGGAACTAAACAATCCTTCCGTTCAGAACCTGTTGCTTTGCTCCCGACTGATCGACCGGTCATTTTTCGAAAGGCACTATTTTACCGTATACCAGTCTTCCATGACCGGGCAGGCATATGACTACTGGCGAAAGGTGAATATTGTAGCTAACCAGGTAGGATCGATCTTCGATACACCGCCAGCAGCGATAAAAGGCAATATCAGTAAGGTTGGCGGGTCCGGCGAACCGGTACTGGGATACTTCCAGGCCGTCAACCAAACCTATGACCGGTTCTTCCTGTTGCCCGGCGATATCCCTTTCCAAATACCGTACACAAGCTGCCTTTATGATCCGTTCAAATCCGGCGACCAGTACCCCGGCGAATGCCTTGACTGCATCTCCGTTCGCAATAGCAGCCATGTGAGGCCGGACTGGTTCTGAGTGGAGACGCCATACATGGCGTCTCCACAACACCGCCCATTCAACTCTTCAACCCTTCAGCCCTTCAACCTGCCTGCCCTCCTGAAGGCCAACGCGAGGCAGGCAGGCCCTTCCACCCTTATTTTATTCCAAAGCACTCCAGCGTGTCGTTGTTTCTCGAAACCAGGATGAGTGTTCTGCCATCGGCGGTGCGCAGGGTCTTAATATCCCTTCCCTCTCCTGTTGCCACAAACCCTGATGCGAAACTATGGTCTTCTCTGAAATTGCCCCTGCCGTCCCCGTACATCACCAGGCCGTAGCCGGCGTCATAACGCGCAAAGTCGGGCTGAACCGCGTTCAGATTGCCAACCGCGAGGATGTCGGTATTGCCATCCTTATTCACATCCTCCGAACAAAATGCAAAGACGGGAAACATCTGCGCGCCTGCCGGAAGCGGTGTTATCAAAAAGTGCCCTTCCCGGTTTTCCAGGTATACCGACTCAAACATATATACCTGTTTTTGAATGTGATCAGGATTGTCCTGCTCAATTATATCCTCCAGTCTGACATTCGCGTAATCGGAATACCTCAGGAATTTTCTTTTCAGGGAAGGCACCTGCTTTACGAGCTGGTCGCGCGACACAAACGGATATTGCTCTCCTTCATTGAAATACGTCAGGATCTGATCCGGACTACCGTTCCCGTCAATGTCACCCACAAAGAGACCCACCGGATTTACCCGCGATGCCCGCAACCTGGAATTTAACCCGAGGTTCCCAACAACAAGGTCTGTATCGCCGTCGCCGTCAAAATCGTCGGCGCACACGGTATTCCACCAGCCGTTTGTCTTCCCAAGACCGTACTTTTCTGTTTGGTCCACAAACGTCCCGGAGTCTGTCTGAATGAGGACCGTCACCGCCATCCATTCGCCAACCGCGATCAGGTCAGGTTTATCATCTTCGTTAAGATTCACCCACACCGCATCCGTTACCATTCCGGGCGTAGTTGCACCCCCGCTTCCATCAGGAAACAAGCGGCTGGTTGCATCCGAAAATTTTCCCTTACCATCGTTGATAAGAAAAAAGCTCGGAGGATCCTTGCCGTACTCCCCAGCTATCACCCTTCCGCCGATGAACAGGTCCAGGTCACCATCGTTATCGATATCGGCCGGCTTAACACACGAGGCATTCACAAATATGGGTGGCATATTCTGCACCTCCCTGCGCAGTTTTCCCGTACCATCATTTAGGTACAACCGAGGTTGCAGTTCAGGTTCTCTTCCCCTCAATTCCTGGCCGGCGCTCACAACCACAAGATCCAACGCTCCGTCACCGTTGGCGTCAAACAAGGCTGAACCAGCGTCTTCTGAGAGGGAATCCAGCGACAAAGACAGCTGATCGCTTTTACTAAATTTTCCCTTCTGCTGCAAAAAGACAGAACCCGGCTGCCCTGCAGCGCCGCCAATGAAAAAATCGTCAAGCCGGTCGCCGTTAATATCCCCAACTGATATCAAAGGCCCCTGCGTCGAGACCATATGCGGAATGAGGCGCTCGACATTGAAAGCCACGAAAGAATTTTCCCGGTGCCGCCACGGCAAGTCTTCCAGTCTGGTAAGGTCAGGTTCGGGTTTGGGCTGCTCCATGTCTGTCCTCCAATTTCCGGCAGCATCCGCCTGATCGAGTGTTAGGGGCCGACCCGCCTTCACAGCTGTAAGCAGCTGATATTTCAGGTCCGGCCAGACAACCAGTACGGAATCTGCCTGCCTGGCATTGCCCAGTCCGAAGTGCACCTTGTAATCCACTGATGACAACCAGCCGCGAACGGGTGATACCTCCTGGAAGAATTCCCGGCCACGCGACCAGACAAATACCTTGGCGCCAATGCCAAATCGATTGGCTGTGTTTCCAACAAGGTTAAGAGAAAGGTATTGTGACGAATCCGATGCAGCGCTGTTCCGCAGGACGTACGCTTCTTCATTAATATTATTTACCACAAGGTCCAGGTCGCCATCGTTATCAAGGTCAGCATAGGCGGCGCCATTGGACAGCGAGGGCGCGCTGTCAATCCAGCTTTCGGACACGTCTTCAAATGTGAGATCACCACGATTCCTGTAGAAAACATTTTTTACCCTACCGTAAGGCATCCTTTCAATCAGTGATTTGTCCCTGGCAAATTGCTGGATTGAGTCATCGTTGATGTAGTTGATGTAATCCAGGTCATTTGGCCGTCTTTCTATCCCGTTCGTAATGAAAATGTCTTTATAGCCGTCATTATCAAAGTCCGCCAGCAAGGCAGCCCAACTCCAGTCGGTCGCTTCGACCCCGGCGAGACTGGCAATTTCACTGAAAAGGGGTGTACCGTCAGCCGTCTTTCCGCGGTTGAGTTGCAGCGCATTACGGGCAAACTGATAGTGGAAGCCCGACCGCAGTTTGAACTGGAAGATCTCGTATGGATCCTCACCTGCCGTTGTCTTTATCACTGCTTCGTCCTTGGGAAGCATGTCAAGGGTAATAATATCGGGCCTTGAATCATTGTTGATGTCGGCGATATCGGTACCCATGGAGAAGCGGCTTGAATGCCCTACTGCTTTCTCCAACTGCTGCGCAAATGTTCCATCTCCCTGGTTGATGTAGAGGTAATCATTTTCGTGAAAGTCGTTGGCAACATAAATGTCCATCAGGCCATCCTGGTTCACATCGGAAACGGAAACACCAAGGCCATATCCTATCTGGCTGCTGAGTATGCCCGCGCCGCTGGTAACTTCCCTGAAGTTGGTTTTTCCTCCGGGTATCAGATCGTTTCGGTATAGTTTGTCACCGGCTAACGGATCGGACTGAAATCGCAGCCAGATATCGCCGCTGGATCTGGAAGTGTGCACGGCATGATTGAGCAGGTACATATCAAGATCCCCATCATTGTCATAGTCAAAAAATGCTGCCTGTGTTGAAAATCCCTGAAAGGAAAGTCCAAATTCATCGGTCCTGTCGGTGAAGGTAAGGTCGCCGTTGTTGACGAACAACTGGTTGCGGCCCCTGAAGTCCTTGTAGTTGCCCACACCACACACGAATATGTCCAGAAAGCCGTCACCATTAACATCTGCCATGGTCACCCCGGTCTTCCAGTTGCCTGCGCCGGAAACACCCGCGCGGTCCGTTACATCTTCAAACCTGAAATCGCCTTTGTTCAGGTAGAGCTTGCCGGGCTGCTGGTTACCCGTAAAATAAATATCGGAGAGACCGTCGTTGTTGATGTCACCGATCGCCACACCGGCGCCATTGTAAAAGTAGAGGTATTCAATAATGTTGAAATCGTCTGACTCCTCCAGCCGGTTAATAAATCCGATGCCGGTAACCGACGGAGGTACATGCTGGAAAAGCCTGCTCTCCCTTGCCTTCTCCTCCTTCCGGCAAGAGAGAAGCAGCAAGAAAAAGGCAACCAGGGTTCCGTATTTCTTCGCTACAGTCGGGCTCACTTCGCCGCCTTGTTAAATACAACCGGGGTATTGTTGTTCCGGGCACCTACAAGCAAAAGTTTTCCCGACACCTTAAACGTCAGAAGGTCACGAAGCTCCCCTTCAATACGCAGACCCGACCGGCTGGCTGGCCATGCATCGAATGTTCCGTCACCATTACCCTTAAGAAA
>DATBVZ010000043.1:0-4029 GCA_036515095.1 Cyclobacteriaceae bacterium
TTCACCGGAAATTGTTTCTTTTCCCAGTTCAGCACCAGTTCAACGCTGGTTTTGTCCATGTTAATAAATTCATACGTCAACAGTTCCGTCATGGAATTCTCCCTTATGGTTATGGGGGCGCGGAGCTGGTCTCGGTCAGGATCATACCAAAAGCTGCCCCATGCCCGGTAATCCTTTGAGAGGACTACTTCACCGGAGTTGTCTTCATTGATGACAAAGAATAACCCGTAGCTGCCCGCCGGAACGGTCTTCCCCTGGACGTTCGCGTCATGTGAGAATTCAATGACGGTGTTTTCATTAGCGCCCGCACGCCAGGGCGCTTCCCGCTGCGCGCCGAATCCCTGAACGGTCCAGCCATAGGGAACAATTTTTCCCCAGATTTCTCTGCCTTTGACGGAGGGCCTTGAATAGGCGACGGATACTGTGGAAATACCAACGGATTGAGATACGCTGGCAGCCGGACTGGGATTACGGGGTGTGGTGATCGTTCCCTGACTCAGGACGTCGGTATATGCCGACACCAGTGCCAGCATTCCGATCAGAATGGGAGTAAACAATTTTCTCATGGTTAATAATGTTTTTTGGTTAATGAACAAGCATTGCGGCTTTAAGGTATTGCCCTTCACCCAGGAGATCAATCCCCCCGCAAGGGGTAATAAAAGGAGTCACTGATACCATGAATAAAAAAGAACATCCAAATCCCTGAAGGCCCGAAATCAATACCGCTGCTGCCAAGCTAAAGAATTTCCAGGATTGCTGACGGAATACGAAGCGGTTTCATGGTTGCCGGATCCAGGAGGCACCAGGTGGTTTTAATTTCCGCAAATAGTTTCGCTTCGTTTGGCGTCTGGATCCTGATAAACCGGTCAAATCGCGCACCGTGATGGTCACCCACCCAGGTTATTCCAGTCACTTCGTCATCGACGAAAGCCGGGTGGCGGTAATCCACTTCATGGCGCAGGACAACCCACGAATACGTTTGCTTCATTTCCTCGGAGGCAACATGATTCCAGTGCGCTTCGGCAACTTCCTGAGCCCAGCGCACATAAACGACATTGTTGACGTGACCCATGCCGTCGATGTCGGTGACTTGCACCCTGATCTCAACCTTGAAGTGTCGCGGCATCATTCGCGGTAGTTTAACGCCGGACTGCGGTTGCCCAGCAAGGCTTCATACTGATAGCTGCCACTTGCTTCCACAAATTCGGTCCTGGCATCCCGGATCAGGGCAGGGTCGGTGAACAAATCGATAGCAGTCATTGCCATGGCCTTTGCCGCTACCACCATTCCTTTTACACCCAGTGAAGTTCCACCGCATGCCACTGCCTGCCAGCTATGAGCAGGAGTCCCCGGTACCCAGGTGGCTGTACGTATGCCGACAGTGGGGACAGCGTAGCTTACATCGCCCACGTCAGTTGACGCGATGCCCGCGTTCCGCGGCGCATCAAAAGGAATGATCACTCCGGCGGTTTCCAGGCCGGGGGCGGATGGGAGCGTGTGCTGAAGTGTTCTGGCAAACTCGATTTCCTCTGTCGTGTACGAAACGCCTCCCACCTGCTCAAGGTTAGCCTGTGCCGCAGAAGCGAGGGCATGATTGATCAGCAGATCGTGCGTGCCGCCGATGATCTCCCGGTCGGTCGTAGTGCCGGTCCCCAGCGCGGCGCCCTTTGCCGCCTCTTCGATTCTCGCGAAGAGGCTCTTAACCACTTCCTTATCCGGGTGGCGAACGTAATAGTATACTTCGGCAAAATCAGGAACGACGTTGGGTGCGGTACCACCACGCGTGATGACGTAATGAATGCGCGACTCCTGCGGTATGTGTTCACGCATGAGATTAGCCATAAAATTCATGGACTCGACAGCATCCAGGGCCGACCGCCCCTTTTCGGGCGAACTCGAAGCGTGGGCTGCCTTTCCGTAAAACCGGAACTTGGCCGACATGTTTGCCAGCGCGCTGGTAAGGGTTACTTCATTCCGATCGCCCGGGTGCCAGTGAATTACTGCGTCAATGCCATCGAACAACCCCGCCCTAACCATATACACCTTTCCGCTTCCGCCTTCCTCTGCAGGACAGCCAAACAACTTTATTGTGCCATTCACTTTCCCGGCCTCCATCAGCTTCTTCAGTGCAATGGCGGCGGCCGCGGAAGCGGTTCCAAACAAATGGTGCCCGCAGGCATGACCCGCGTTCGAACCCTCCGCCGCTTTCTTTTCCGGGACAGCCTGTTGCGCCATGCCGGGCAGCGCATCGTATTCCGCCAGTATGCCTATCGCCGGACTGCCCGAGCCGTACGTTGCCACGAAAGCCGTCGGTATGCCGGCCACACCCGAATCAATGTGAAAACCATTGGCCTTTAAGGTTTCCTTCAGCAGGGTAGAACTTCGTTCCTCCTTGTAGCCAACCTCTGCTAAGTTCCATATTTGCATGGCTATGTCACGGTACGTATTCTGATTACGCTGTATTTCATCTTGAACCGTGACCTTTAAACGGTTAGCGGTTTTCTTTTGCTGTGCAAAGCCCAATGTGAAAATTGTCAAACAAACAGCAGTAATGAACATTCGTGCCATGGCTCGTTTTGGTTGATCCGGTTAATAATCGATTGCGACGCGTTAAATCTTCACGTTTCCGTCATTTGGTCCCGATCTATTCTTACGGAGGGAATTTATGGAAATATCACCACGCATGCATCTCATGGGATATAACTAACCCAAATTCTATGAAAAAAATCTTTACCACACTACTCATCGGGGCTATGAGCGGTTATGCCTATGCCCAGGAGAACACAAAAGAGGTCCAGGCGGAAATAAAAACCGTTACGGTATTTCTTGAAGGCGCGCAGGTGAGCCGCCAGGCGCGGGTCGCGCTTGAGTCCGGCGTCACAGCGCTGTCGTTTAGGGGAATCGCGCCGGGTATCAATGAGCAAAGCATCCAGATTAGCGCATCATCTTCGGTCAGTATCCTTTCCGTGTCGTTCAGTGTAAATTATCTCGACGAGCTTAAGAAACCTGAAAGACTCCGGGAATTGGAAAATGAACACAAACGACTGAATGATTTGATCGCACAGGAACAATCGCTGCAGGCCGTTTACCGGGAAGAGGAGGTCATTCTCAAAACCAACAAGTCTATTGGGGGAACTACCGAAGGTGTCAGGACTGACGAACTTAAAGTTGCAATGGATTACTTCCGGGCACGGCTTCTCGAAATAAACAACCTCCTTCAGGAGAGCGGCAAACGGGTAGACGGCTACACGCATAACCTTGCCAGGACCGATGCGCAACTCGGGGAACTAAAGGCGCTTAAACCGCAGCCATCCGGGGAGATCGTTGTTAAAGTTTCCGTTGCGAAAAACGTGCTGGCTGATCTGAACATCAGATACCTTGTTGAAAATGCCCGGTGGTTCCCGTCGTATGATATACGCGCGGTGGATGTGAGGTCGCCGGTTAGCATTACCTACAAGGCCAACGTTACCCAGCAGTCGGGCGAAGACTGGGATAATGTAACGCTTACGGTGTCTTCCGCTAATCCGTCTCAGGGTGGTGCCAGACCAATAGTCAGGCCCTGGATAATCGGTTTCAATAACCGGCTATCCGACCGGACGGTCATACGGGGTGTTGCTGGTCTGCCTTATGGTGCACAACAGGTAAGCGGGAGGGTGGCAGCAGCATCCGACGGTTTGGGGATACCGGGCGCCAACATTCTGATCAAGGGAACGTCGGTTGGCACTACAACGGATGCGGACGGTAATTTTTCCCTCACGCTTACGGCCGATGCAAGGGTGCTGGTAATTTCCTTTGTGGGCTATGGACCGCAGGAGATCCCGATTGCCAACCAGGAGTTCATCCAAGTTTCGCTGGAGGAGGATGTGCAGCAGTTGAGTGAGACGGTAGCAGTTGGATATGGTTTGTATGGCAGTTCGTCGGGGTACTCGAACGGATATGCCGCGCGCGTTAAGAAAGTCATTATGGCGACACCCGTGGTGCGTCAAACCGATATTGAATTTACCGTGCAGGAGCCGGTAAGCATTACGT
>DATBVZ010000044.1:0-7012 GCA_036515095.1 Cyclobacteriaceae bacterium
CCCGCCAAAACAACCCTTCCCCGGATTCGGGGTTCTTCACTCCCCTTGTAAATGATTCGTCCATGATAAAATCATAGACGGTGTAGTCTTCGTACGACTTGCCGTTGCTCATAGGTTTAACTGTAGAAAATTTGTCCTTTACCTATCAAATGCAGGAAAAGCACGTTTACTACTCACAACCAGGAAAAAAAAATTGACGGCACTTGTTTTTTGGTAAGGCTGGGGGAAATTCGTCTGACAAGATAGATTACCCGGATCAGAAAAGGCGAAAATGAATCAGGAGATGTGCTTGCGCAGCAGCTTGATAGCTCTAAAAATCAGATTATGCACGGATTGGTAATTAATTGACATGATCGAGGCGATCTCGGTATACTCCAGATCGTTATAGAAGCGAAGAAAAATGATTTCCTTTTGCCTTCTGGAAAGCCGCTCAAATGCCCTGGATAGTCTTTCCTTCCGCTCGATGCGAACCTGCTCATCAATGAGCTCCACCTCATACGGAACAGCAAAATCAAAATGATATTCGCCCGATAGACTTGCAGGATTGAAAAATCTGGATTCCTTCTTCAATTCCTTCAATACCTTTATTCTCAGCGCCTTCATCAAATAGTACTTGATGGAATCCGTGCTGCTCAGCCTCTCTCTGGCCTGCCATACTTCAACAAAAAGGTCCTGGATGCAGTCCTTAGCTTTATCCTTGTTGGTCAGCATTTTGCATCCGTAGTTGTACAACACGTTAAAATAGTGGAGGTAGATGCACGAAAGCGCATTTCGGTCACCACGCTTGAAGTCTTCCCAGAGGTGGCCTTCATTCAGCCAGGGATAGAACCAGGTCTTTTTTTCGATCAGGCGTTTCGTTTCCCGGTGAGCAATTTCAGATTGTACGAGCATGGTTGGTAGTTAAATATACCACTTTTTGAATTTGAGCAACAAAAACCGGATCA
Source organism: Cyclobacteriaceae bacterium (assembly GCA_036515095.1). GTDB lineage: Bacteria > Bacteroidota > Bacteroidia > Cytophagales > Cyclobacteriaceae > ZC4RG29. Next base: position 945 of record DATBVZ010000044.1, read on the forward strand.
TAATTATTCAAATGGCGGGCTGCATTTTGCATTACCTTCTCCCGGCAATCAAGACAGGAATCATCCGTCTCCTGAAATTCCGCTCTTCACCTTCGACCTGTCTCAGCGACATGAAATCTCAGCGCTGCGGTCTATATACTCCTATATACTACAGAGCGGAACGTTACCGGCCACTGCATAACTGATCCGGCGCAATTCATTCTTCAAGACGTGTACTTCTTCAGTTTGATATTGTTCGTTAATACAGCATGAGCCACACCCTTATGCTCATTTATACGCCGGGCAACTCAGTAGTTACAAAAATTATCGCCTGAAAAGCCGATTGCCCAGGATCTGTTGTATAACTTCCTCTCTCAGGCTCCGGCTAATGGGTATGTGCGCATCCCCGATGACTATTTCGTTGCCCTCGATGGCCCTTATGTGAGACAAGGAAACCACATAGGATTTGTGAACTTTCAAAAATTGGCCCTTTGGCAACTGATTCTCAAGGCTTGTCAAGGTGATGTAGGTGATCAGCTTTCGGCCGGGGATGTGAATTATGGCATAGTTCTGAAGCGCCTCAATATAGAGAACGTCGCTGAAAAAGACCTTTTCAAACTTACTCTCACACCGGACAAAAAAGTAATCAGCCACGTTTGGTACGGCGTTTCCTGGCCCTGATTTCAATTGAAAGAATTCCAGTGCTTTTTGGGATGCCTTAAGAAACCGTTCAAATGTAATCGGTTTTACAAGGTAATCGATCACATCCAGGGTATAGCCTTCCAATGCATAGTCCGCAAAGGCGGTGGTGAAAATTGTCAATGGCGGATCTCTTAATGACTTAAGAAAATCGATGCCGGAAACTTTTGGCATATGAATATCGAGAAAAATCAAATCGATCTTCCGTGCGCTTAGAGCGGTGGCAGCCTTAAGCGCATTCTCACATGAGCCGACAAGGTGAAGAAAATCAATTTCCTGAACGTATTCCTGAAGACCCTTTCGGGCCAATGGCTCGTCGTCGATGATGAGGCATTTTAGTTTCATGTACGGACGTTTCGAAGTGTGAGCATTTTGCTGTGCAACGTACTAAGAAATCTGAAGCGAAAGACTAACCTGAAAGGTATCCGGTCCGTTGTGCACCACCAATTCATGGCGATGCTTGTACAGCAATTCCAGCCGCCGTTTTACATTGGTTAACCCGATACCATTGTGTGAATGGTTTATCACTTTGTTTTCTTTCGTATTAAACACAGAAAGTCTGAAGTACTTCTCATCCCGGTATAACTTGATCCGCACTTCATTCTTACCCGGGTTATGCGATACATGCTTGAAGGCATTCTCCACAAAAGGAATAAGCAACAAGGGTGAGATGGAAAAACCTTTGACGTCCTCGCTTTCCACAAGTGAAATGCTGTAGTTTTCGTCCTTTCGCATCTGTTGTAACGCTACGTAATTTTTCAAATAATTGATCTCTTTCTCAATCGCGATTTCCTTTCCATTGCATTCATAGAGCTGGTACCTGAGCATGTCGGAAAAATTGGCCAGGGACCGGCGCGCCGTTTCATTTTTCCTGTCGATTTGAAAATAAATGGTATTAATAGAGTTAAAAACAAAATGTGGATTGATCTGTGCCTTCAGGTAATCCAGTTCCGCATTCAATCTCTCCAGTTCCATTTTGCGGATAAGTCCACGCTGGATATACCACGCTTTACTTAAATAGAGTGCAATGCTGAATGCCAGGTAGAACAGGGCAATCGAAAAATTGTAATACACATTGTAGATGAAACTCCTCTTCGCCGGGTCATCCAGAACATAACCGTTCAGATAGATGTCGTGGGCATTCTTCAGCAGCGCATATGCGGACAACGCAGTGAACAGCAGGAGCGCATACGCAAATACCCTCTTCCGTTGGGCATACCCTGGAATGAGTATCAATAGATTACAATAGATCAACAGGGCCAAAAGACCATTCCGGACAATAATTTCGAGTACGAATTGGCCAAGACCCGCTTCGGTTACCAGGTAACCCGCGGTATACATATGAAAGCCAACCGTGGCAGCCCAAAATACGACATGGTCAATCTTGTATTTCCAGAAGCGATCCATTCAATGAAAGTAAGGAATTTCATCAAGCACATCTTCACCAAAACCTGCATTTCGTCAAGCGAATCAGACGCTACATCATATAATCCCCATGTTAACCCCCGCGGAATTCACACGTTCAATTTTTAGGAATTCCTTTAAGTGCGGCCGTCTGACGATGCCGCCCAGCCAGGGTCTCCTGCAAATCTCCCCGCTGATCGACCGGTTTTTTGATCTACCTCCGAAAATCGGTGCGCAATTGCTGCAGTTGGTCAAGAATATCGGGCAGAAGGTCAGACTAAATGATCTTGAAAGCCAATGATGCGTATGTTTATGTACAATCAGCACTGCTGAATCAATATCATGAAAACAACGACGATGATCACCATTGTACTTATGGCTTGTCTCACGGCATGCGCACAAAGTGCTCAGACAAATCCTGAAACAACGCCCGAAAGATCGGTAGGCTCAGGATGTGAGGGCTGCGAAGCGGTTTTGGAATATGGGAAAAAACAGTTGACATGGACCGATACACTTCCTGATTTTCATGAACCCGGACAAAAACTCGAGATCAGCGGTACCATATATGAACGGGATGGAAAGTCGCCGGCACAAGACGTCATTCTATATATCTATCATACGGATCAGACAGGAAAGTACACCCGGAGAGGCAATGACATTGGTTCACGCCACGGCTACATCCGGGGATGGATCAGGACCAATTCAGATGGGAAGTACAAGTTTTATACGCTAAAACCCGGAGCATATCCTGAAGGAGGAAATCCCGCGCACATTCATCCCATCATAAAAGAACCCGGTATTCAGGAGTATTGGATCGATGAATACTTGTTTGATGGCGATCCCTACCTGACGGCAAAAATTCGCAGAAACCAGCAAGGCCGCGGAGGCCCTGGTATCTTAGTAACAAAAATTGATAAGAATGGAATGCTTATCACGCGACGCGACATCATCCTTGGACTGAATGTCCCGGGTTACGAATAGTCATCGATCCGGCGGTTCGAACGTATTTTGGTAAGATCATTAAAAATCAAGCTATGAAAACCCTGCTTATTTTTCCCGGGCTGACGACAGCCATTATTGTCATGTTCGTTTCTTCCGTACGCGTGCCGGAGGACAGTACTAAAGTACCGGAGGCTCCCGCAAGCCCAATGTCACCGGAATTCAAATGGACGCAGGTTGCTCCGCCTGGGTCAGGAACCCATCAGTATGAATGGAAACCTGGCACATATCCCAGTGCCATCGTTCCCGTAGTGGCATACCAGGATGACCTGTGGATGATCGGACAAAAAAAAGCATGGTCTTCCAGGAATGGCATCGTATGGCGGGACTTTGATAAACACGACTGGGGAGAAAGAATCTCCATGGCTTGTGTCTATTTCAACGACAAGATTTGGATTTCCGGGGGAATGGCGTATCAGACCAACACGTTTCTGAATGAGATATGGTCATCTGAAGACGGTGCAACCTGGACCCGAACGGCAGAGCACGCTGAATGGTCGCCCAGAAAAGGACATACGGTGGTGGTGTTTAACAATAAGTTGTGGCTATTTGGTGGTGTGGTCAGCGTGAACGAGGACAAGACACCCAAAGCGCTGATCAATGATATATGGTCATCAGCGGACGGCATCCACTGGACGAAAGTCACGGATGCCGCTCCCTGGACAGCCCGGGCCAATCCAAGCGTCCTGGTCTTCAAGGGTGCACTCTGGCTGGTTGGCGGCCAGGGTCATTCTGATATCTGGCGCAGCAATGACGGGGAGGATTGGAAATTGTTGACAACTGATTCTCCATGGAAAGGCCGGTACGATTATGGCGCCATGGTTTATGACAATATTATGTGGATCTATGGAGGTCGTGACAGCAACCCGCGCAACGCTTACCAGGATGTTTGGCTTTCCATGGATGGGTTACATTGGCGAACAAATAATGCTCCCTGGACACCACGAAGCGGTGGATTTAGCGTAGTATTTCAAGATAAACTCTGGTTGTACGGAGGAAAACACACCGGGCATGATGATAGTTTTTCAGGAGATATCTGGACAATGGAGCCAATGTACAGAAATTAAATTCGACGCCTTACGAACCCCCTGGAGCAGACAGTGACCAATAGGCAGGTAACGGTTTACCTGGCCAGTGGATCCGGCCGCATCTGAAACCTGAAGACCTTGCTCGTCGTTCCCTTCCCGCCTTCCATATGAAAAGGCGCACGGGTACTCACCGTAGCCCACAGCCCACGTCCCTTCCAGCCCGCATCCGGATCATCAATCCGGCCGTCCATCCATTTGGTATAGAAGCCCATGGGATAAGGAACGCGAAGAACAACCCACTCACCGTCCTTGAGCGCAAGCAGGCCTTCCGATTCGTTGCCGGTATTGATGGGAACATTTTCGCCCAACCCGGATGTATTGAACTGATCCACCCAGGTGTAGTAGCTTGATTCAGCGCTGCCCGGCTGATCCAGCCCCTGAAACTGCGGCAGCGGCTCGGTATAAAAAGTCCAGCCTTCCGGACAATGCTGGCCGGTAGCATCCGGACCGTTGAGTGACCCTGTGCACTTTCTGCGGTCGAAGCTGGCGAGATGGCCACTGGCAAGCGCCACCCATGCCACACCCTCGCGGTCAACGTCCATCCCCCGTGGTGAGTAACCTTCTACGGGTTCACCGGATTCATTCAGCGGTAATTCATAATATTCTACCAATGCCGTCCCCGGCGGGTTTGATCCCGGATCCAGCCTGATAACGGCCCCGGGATATCCCAATGAAGATCCCCATACCGATCCGTCCGGAGCGGGGGATACGGCATACAAACCCCTCGCGATCCGTTTATCCAATGCGGGATCAACCGGCTGGTCAGGCTCTACATAATTATCGCGTTTGCCGTTGCCGTTGGTATCCAGGATAAGCGCTGTCCAACCCTGCGATGCCGCTTCATCTCCTGTCTCTTCATACTTTTTGGTGTCGAGCCAACCGATGACATCTCCGCCTCCACTTGTCCACAACGTATTACTTTCATCTTCAGCGAACATAAGGTGATGGGTACTAAAGCACGTGCTGATGTGCGTATACTTTTTGGTTTGCGGATCATAAAAACCAAGATGACGACCGGCTCTTTCCCTTGGAAACAGCTTCGCCGATGGATGGTCCGAACCCTCCTTGCAGAAGTCCGGATTATCAGGCGGACGCACGGTCGCAGTAATCCAAACTCTTCCCTTGTGGTCGAGCATCGGATTGTGCACGTTCGTCTTACCCGTCCATATCGGTTCGTCTCCCCAATAGGGTGAGGGTTGTGGCATGTCGGGGCCACTTGCCGGTTCTGTGTTTGGATCGCGTACAGTCAATGGCACCTGACTTGCCACGTGATTCACCGGATCCAGTACCGGAAGGTAATCGGCGCTCACTTCCAGGGCACCATAGAGCGGACCATTTGCATTTACAGTCGGATTTCTTCTGTCTGTAGAAACAAGATCGTGGAGGTATGCTTTCGGATCAGCCCAGTCCCATTGCGTGATCACTACATTTCGCTCCACGCCTAGTGGCCGCGGCGGTGTCTCCGGAACTTCACCGTCGGCGATGCGGTCGGTCCAGTCGGCAAACATCTTCAGTACCTCCTCGTACCCAATCTGATGTATCGTAGAGATCATGCTGCCGCCCGCCTGTCCGGATTGCAATCGCCGTTCCCATGCCTCTGCGGAAGAATCGAAATCCTCCATTGACTCATGAAACTCCCGGGTTCCCTTGCTGCCCAATTGATGACAGGCAAGGCATGAGCCCGATTTTACTATCCGGAGAAACTCCGCTTGCGTTTTAATCGCTGCTGGAATGCCGTTGCCTTCCGGATTTGGTCCGGTGCCCGGAAACTTGCTTCTGTCCGGCACATTCAGAAGCGAAAACCAATAACCTGCGGGATAATATTCGGCTGCGGCCTGCGGATTAGGGGCGACAACGGCTTCCAGGTCGAGGTTGCTGCCGGGTTCGGCTTCAATTTTT
>DATBVZ010000045.1:0-3021 GCA_036515095.1 Cyclobacteriaceae bacterium
GCGCAGCGGAGGCAATGAAATCGTTTTCAACGCCTACGCAGTGATCAATTTCAATCCGGGCTCACAATCCTATGCGTTCCGGTCATTTCTGAAAGATGGCCGCTCAACGGACGCCTATTTCAAGATCCTTGAACAAAACAAATTCGAATGGGGATTTGATATCGCCGGCAATGCCGGAAAGGTCCGGTATACGATTACCCTTAACGATCCCGAAAACACCTGGAATGAGGTCGGCGAGTTTTCACGGGATAACACATCCTGGTCGAAATTTATGGAGATGCGGCTGGTGAAAAAGAATTGAAGAACCTGCCTGCCTCGCGCCGGCCATCAGCAGGGCAGGCAGGTTGAAGGGTCATTGTAGAGGCGCGATACATCGCGCCTCCCATCTCCATTGCTCCTGTCTCCGCTCTACGGTCTTCGTCATTCACCAACAAACTGCGGCTCCGGCAGTGAAGCAAAGCCGTGTTGGTTCGACTGCTGAATAAAGTAGCGGCAAAGCCGCGGCGAATATACCTCTTCCTGTTGATGCATGAGAAAATATACCCGTTCTATGCCATTTTCAACCCACAGGCCTATCCGCTTTACCCATTCATCACACCGTTGGTAGTCAGTGGGGTGCAGGCTGTTCCCTACAAAGCGGATGAATGCAGAAGGTGTTGTCAGACGCATGTGAACGCAATCGCGTCTTCCGGCAGCATCGGTGATCACTGCCCCTGCCCGGTGCTTTTCCAGCAATGCGAATACCTTACGTCGCACCTCGTCGTCACCAAACCAGCCGGGATGCCGCAGCTCAACAAAAAGGTCAAGGCCTGCAGGCAAAGCCTCCAGGTATTCCTGGAGAACTTCAAAATTCTTTGTTGCATAGTTTGGAGGCGTCTGGAGAAACACAGGGCCAAGGTTTGAACCAAATGCCGCAACACCTTCAAGGAAGATCTCCGTATAGCGCCCGGCATCTTTCAGCCTTTTCTTGTGGGTTATCTTGTCGTTGAATTTGGGGCAAAATTTAAAGTCTTTCCCAACTTTCGATCGCCAGGCCTCTACCTGCTTCACGGACGGGAGTTTGTAGAAGGTTGCATTCAGTTCGATGCAATTGAATTGCCGGGCATAGAGGCTTAGAAAATCTTCCTCTTTTGTCCCATCCGGGTAGATCGTGCCGATCCAGTCCTTACGTCCCCACTTTGCACATCCGACGTACAGCTCCGTTTTCTTTCCGGGTTGCTTGTGGGCTTGCAGAATCCTCCCTGTTTCCTCCGCATCCTGCGGAAGCGTGAAGTCGATGCTGCCGAATTCGTTGTTGTCAACTTTCCCAAAATCCATGTGCCCAAGATAAGAAAATTGAAGGGCCGGCCCTGCGCCGCCCTAATGTTTGCTGCTTAATGCAGACGTATCGAGCGTCCTGGAATTTCCCTGCGTGTCATGAACAACGACCTGCTTTACACCGGCGGGAATACGAAGCCGTCGTGTCGATTGCGACAGGTAGCCTCCGCCATAGCGAAATTCCACCTTTTCCCTATTTCCATTTTCATGAACGAGCTCAGCCCACGCATCCGCGGCCGCCGGTGAATACCATTGGGTATTGTCGTTCGCTACCGGTGCAAACACACGAAGGCTGTCCTTGTTTTGCGATGCCAGATAGAGTACTTGTCCGTTGCCGGCAATCAATTTTACCAGCCCCTTTGCATCACCGGTTACCTTAAAGCCGCTTGACGAAGTCTGCACCTCCCTGAAGTTCCCGGCGCCGTCGCCCAAAAGTACAAGACCGGTCATCGCATCCATTTTTCCCACGAACACCTCGTTGCCAAAATCATTGCCAATAAGCAGCAGATCGGCATTACCATCGTTATTTATGTCTTCGGCCAGCATCCCGTTTACAGGGGCCACCTGAGCCAGCGTGGGCAAAGCGGATACCCTGAACGTAAAGTCACCCATGTTTTCCAGGTATGCCGATGCCATGAAATTAGCATCCAGCTTCAGCATACCAGCAGAGTCTTCCGCCTCAAGCAGTTCAGCCATTGTTGTACTTCCGTATTGGCTGTACGTGGAGAACCGCTGCCTGAATTTAGGACTTTGTGAGATCAGGTCATCCCAAAAATGAACCGGAAATAATTTCTTTTCCTTCGTATTATCAAGTGACTCCTTCAGGTAGCAGGCAAGGATGGCATCCACACTGCCATTGTTATCAAAGTCCCTGGCATAGATCTCAAGCGGGTATTCCGGTGTTGAACAGTATCCATTATTCAATCCGTAATTTCCGACTGCGTAATCGGTATCTCCGTCATGGTCGAAGTCCGCGCCTGCAATGCTATTCCACCATCCCCTGAAATTCTCGAGTCCGGAGTCGTCTACTTTCGTCAGACTATTGCCCGCATTCCTAAAAACCGTAATGGCCATAAACTCACCTGCCACGAGTAAGTCGACACGGCCATCGTTGTCGATGTCACTCCATAAGGCATCGGTGACCATACCCACGTTGGCGAGTTGGGGACTCACGGCTGCAGTTACATTTGTGAACGTGCCGTTGTCATTTCTGAGCAGATAACTTTCCGGCGGAAAAGGATATTTCATGGGTACCACCCTGCCGCCAACGAACAGATCAAGATCTCCGTCGCCATCAAAGTCAGCCGAGCGGACACACGATCCGCTGGCCGTTAACCGGGGCAAGGCTCCTTCGGCGAGCTGGAACTTCCCGCTGCCGTTATTCAGGTAAAGCCGGTCCTGGTACTGCGCTGCAGATTCCTGATACTCCATACTTCCACTGACGATGTAAAGGTCAAGGTCATTGTCATTGTCGGCATCAAACAGCAACAGGCCCTGGTCTTCTTCCATTTTCTTCTGATCCGGGAACAAATGATCATGCCTGGAGAATTCTCCATTCCTGTTCTGCAGAAACACGGTAGTCGGGTAAAGCGCTGAACCTCCGATGACCAGGTCTTCCAGGCCGTCGCCGTTAGCGTCACCCACACTCATTCCAGGCCCTGACTGGCTAAACTTATGGGGCAGGGTGCGCTGGAAATCATAATC
>DATBVZ010000046.1:0-2244 GCA_036515095.1 Cyclobacteriaceae bacterium
AGAGATCGTTAGCCGCCAAAGCGATCTCGTATTTTGCCGCGAGGTAATTGTTGACTATGATCCGTTCAGCCATATTCAGTACCTTATCATAGAGTATGATTTCAGCAATAGTTGCCTGGGAATAAAGTGTAAAGCTGTTCCACCCTCCGATCTGAAGTCCCTGAGCGCCCAATGTTGTATTCACGGATCCAGCATTCTTGGTGGAAGGAGGGTTGTTATTATTGATGTAAACTATCTGAGTTGGCGATGCGTAGGTTAAAGTGATTATTTTAAGCGTACCCGAAGGCGTCCAGCCGCCTGCAACATCAAGATCGTTGGCGTAGAAATAATTTCGAACTGCGTTAGACGTACCAATTTTCAAGACACCGTAGGATTGGTTATTGTTGGCGGTACCGTAAAAGAAAAAAACATCATCGGTAGGGGTACTGGGTGAGGAAGCGCATACTATGACGGTGCGCGAAGCATTTCCCGTGGGAAAGGTCGCATCGCTTCCATTGAGGAACCCGGTATTGTTGAACGTTACGCCATTTGCGCTGTAGGTTGCCACATTGCTTATATTCCGGGTTACGTTGACCCCATTGCCAGACCTGTCATACCAGGTAAGGACTTCCGTTCCGATGGCCGGGTTTGTACCGTCGGCATTAACGTTCTGTCCGTCCAGCCACAGCAGAAGGTTGGTGGACCCGCTGCTTACGCCCCCTGGTCCGGTTTGGGAAAATGCCGGAGCGGTTTCAAAAAGTAAACAACAGGAGATCAGAGCCTGGATGGAGCGCAACGCTACCGTCTGGAGTTTCATAGAGGGAGGAAAAGGACATCAGTTTCTAAAAATGCGATCGCCACACCACTCAAAAATGAACATCATCCCTCTATGTCGCCTACATGATGCTCAGCGGGTCTGGAACAAAGGTAGGAAATGGTTGTGAAAGTAGCAATGGGGCGCAGCGGCGGAGGGGGCGGGTCAGCCGTAGCTTGCTGATAGCCAGGTCCGAAGCATGAACGTGATCATTTCTCAGAACCTATTCACTCATTCACTCATTGTCTTCAGTCTTCTATTATTATCTTCTTGTAGGCATGCTCCCTGCCATTCGTGAGATGCAAAATATATACCCCCGGGGTAAGTTCGGATGTATCGATGGAGGCGCCTCGTGGTCCGAAAGTCGGTTTGACCTGACTCTCGCGGCCTAACTGGTCAATGATCTTCAATACCACATTTTCAGAACGCGCGAATTCAACGAATAGCTCGTCTTTTGCAGGAACAGGATACACGATTACGTCCTGGAATGTCTTGCTGACTTTCACGGAGACGATTTTTGAATACGTGGATGTGCCATCAAAGTCGGTTTGCTTAAGGCGGTAGTAGGATTGCCCCCAGAACGGCTTTTCATCCAGCCATTTATACTCCCTTGTTTCCAGGGTAGTTCCACTTCCAGGCAGGGTCACAACGGTTTCCCAGTCGATGCCGTTAGCCGAACGCTCCACGGTAAAGAAGTCGTTGTTGACCTCCTGCGCCGTAATCCACTGAAGCCGGACATTATTGTTGTTTTCTACAAAAGCATTGAATGAAAGCAGGGTTATAGGGAGCGGGGTCTGGATAATGTTCGTGGTACCCAGCGTAAATCGTCTCGTACTACTGGCGGCAGATACCAGCCCTGTGACATCCGCAAACCGGTATACATTTCCCCCCTGATCGGTGGCGGATGAAACCACTCCCCCGCCGGCAACGGTTTCATCTCCAAAATTACCATCGTTATCCATGTCGATTAGCAGGCGCAGGTCTCCTGCTGTGACCGGGCCTTGTCCCGTCAGATCAAACTCGATGTCAAGATCTGCAAGTACTCCCACCTCCTGTCCCCGCCAGATACGGGTATACCTGCCCTCCACTCCTGTCGGCACATCCGTGGCTTGCGCTACCAGAACGCCATTGTCATGTCCCCAGAAATAATAATCGCCGTCATCTAAAACTGTCGGATTCAAAATCCTGACAATCCCTGTGCCCCGCGAATCGGATTGTACATTAGTACTATTCACCCTTCCGATCCCGGCCACGTCATGATCAAAATTTCCATTTGCACCGTTGTCCATGGTATAGAGATCGTTAGCCGCCAAAGCGATCCCGTATTTTGCCGCGAGGTAATTCTGAATGATCAGCCGCTGAGCAGTGTTGATTTTCGTTGTGAAAATAATCACCTCGGTCACATCGCCCACAAAGCCACCGGTACCGCCGGTATTGCCTCCGAGGTTGAA
>DATBVZ010000047.1:0-10487 GCA_036515095.1 Cyclobacteriaceae bacterium
TACCGTCCTGCGCCATAGGTTTCACCTGCGCTTGTCTGGTCCCCAAACGCAAGGAAGAGTGTGCCCTGGTCTGGACCGCGTTCCATGATCTCAAGGATCAGCAACCGGTTCTTCCGGTCATCGAGATCAAATTCGGCCCAGGCATACTCAAGATACCTTTGTTCTTTCCCATCGGAAGTAGCGAGGGTACGCACTTTTCGCTCTTCGATTGGTCTGAGCGTTGCGATGACGCGGTACTTTTCGGCAGGCGGAAAATAATTCAGGGTCCTGAAGGATTCCGAAAGGCCGGAGAATGGCGACTCCGCGGAAGTCTGCATATAATGATCTTTGTCTTCTCTTTCCTTTGTGATCTGTGAGGCGTACTGCTCCCGGGAAGCATTGCTGCCCATCGTATAATAAAGTATGGCAATAATGGCAATCACTGCCAACCCGGCAAGGATGGTTCGGGGCTTCATATTCCCTCCGCTTCTTTACGGATACCGGCGAGAGGTACCTGAAGTTGTCTTTCCCACCAGCGAATGGAATCGCGTTTTTCGAGATAGAGTTTCATGAACGCAGGAATGCCTGTATCCGTTACGTCGCCGGGTGCATTGGCCAGGATACAAATTGCGATCCTGTCTTTGGGATAGATCGCAACCTCGCTGCGGTAGCCGTTCACATAGCCTCCGTGATAGATCAGCGTGTCGTTCGGGAATTCGAGTATGCGCCAACCCAGTCCGTAATAATTGTTCTTTATCCGTCCGATCTTTCGGTAGGCCCTGTTCCTCGATGAGGCCCTGACGAACGGAGTGTAAATGGCTGCCAATGATTCGGGCGAAATCACTTGTGGGCGGTTGCCAAGCAGGGCCTTCATCCAGCTTGCCATGTCCTGAATGCTGGCGTTAATTCCGCCGGCAGGCGCAACATTGTAATACTTGTCAGAGATGGGGATCTCGCGCCATTGCCTTCGCCGGAGCAGGTGCGGTCGGGCCACATTCGGATTATACATGATGTCTTTATACGTAACGGAAGACTCCCGCATCTGCAGGGGTATGAATACCTTCTCCTCCAGCATTTCCTCATAGGTCTTACCGGTAGCTGCGTGTATCACTTCGCCAATGAGACTGAAGGCCACATTCTGGTAACTGTAAAGTTCGCCCACCGGACCATCGTTGACATCCCTGAGATGCTGGATCATACTTTTCAGATCCATGCCGTCTTCAACCAGCGTTGTGTATGTATGATAGGGAAGTCCTGTAGTGTGGGAAAGCACGTGTCTGATGGTAAGCAATCTTGTTTGCTCGGGCGACTTCAACCGGAAATCGGGCAGGTATTTGATTACCGGGTCATCCCAGTTGAATACCTTCTCTTCCACCAGGATGGCGGTCAATACAGCCGCAAAACACTTGGAGACTGAACCGATCCGGAATACCGTATGCTGATCGATACTGTCATTTCCTCCCCGGATCTTTACACCAAGCCCCTGAAGGTAAATAATGGACGAGTCCTTCACAATAGCAATAGCGGCTCCGGGTATGCCGGTATCGTTGATTATTTCGCGGATAGCGTGATCATATAGCGCGACGAGGTCATCCACATAGGGATTTTGCGGAATTACACGGTGGGTGGCTTTGTTTTTCGGGGGCGGAGGAAGCTGTTCAGTATCGTAATAGAAAGTAGCAACAACAAGCGGCAGCGCCACCAGAATGGAACCGAACAGGAAAGTCTTTTTGCGCCGTTTTGTCATCTAAATCAATATACACTTCCACGCCCATCCCTACAACAACCCTTCGTCTGCAAAACTATAATATTTTTGTCCCGCGAGAATCAAATGATCCAAAACCTGAACGTCCAGAAGCCGGGCGCCGTCTTTCAGTTTACGGGTGAGTTGTATATCCGCCTGGGAGGCAGTGAGATTGCCTGATGGATGGTTATGAGCAAGAATGATTCCGCTTGCCAGCTCTTCCAGCGCAGACTTGAAAATGATCCTCGGATCAGCGACAGTACCGCTTACGCCGCCCTGGCTTACCTGCATGGATTTGATGACCCGGTTGGCGCGGTTGAGCAGCAACACCCAGAATTCTTCGTGGGGCACATCCATGAGTGTAGGCTTCAGGAGTTCAAATACATCCCTTGAGCAGGTAATTTTTGGTTTCTCATCCTGGTCAAGTTCGCTGCGGCGGCGCCCCAGTTCCATGGCAGCGACCACAGTGATGGCCCTCGCGGCGCCGATTCCTCTGATCTTCATCAAGTCTTTAACGGACAGACGCGCAAGTTCGTGCAGGCTGTTGTCTGCTTTTGCCAGTATATTCTTGGCGACGTCTACAGCGCTTGTAGTAGCGGTTCCTGATCCCAATAAAATGGCAACAAGCTCGGCATCGGTAAGTGCCGATCTTCCTTTTTGCAGCAATTTTTCACGTGGACGGTCATCCGGTGACCACTCTTTGATCCTCAGGTAGGCAGGGGTCTCTTTTTCCATCCCCTAAAATAGGAATTGGCAGTCGATCTGACCAGCGTAAAAATCGCCGGTTGGTTCTGATCATCCAGGGCAAGCGAAATGGCAGATTGGAATTCCAGGGGCATACGTCGTGAGAAACTACCCTAAAAAGGACATTTCGGGTCGTCACAGCGGCATGAAACGCAGAAAATGGAAAGACTCTTAGTTGGGGAGAACTGACTCAGGGCATGCTGTTCACCATCCTGGACAGCTTGGATTTCTGGTTTGCTGCATTCTTCCAGTGGATGATGTTCTTCTTTGCCAGCTTGTCAATCATGGCCGTAACTTCCTTCAACAAAGCGCTTGCTTCGTCTTTGGTGGCGGCGCCGCGCAGCTTCTTAACAGCGGTTCTTGTGGTTTTGTGCTGATACCGGTTCCTCAGCCGCTTCGTTTCATTTGCGCGTATCCTCTTTTTCGCTGATTTATGATTTGCCATCTGTCAATTTTAAAGGGTAGCAAAGGTAATTTTTATAGTTGGAATTGCCAAGAGGGCTGCTGTTTGGGCGCTAATTTTTATATTGGACCATGACGACTCCTCTCAAGCGTCTTATACTGCCTATTATGGGCTTTTTTTGCATGAGTTTCGCCTGGGGGTTTTTTGCCCATCAGAGAATCAACCGGCTGGCTGTCTTCACGTTACCGCCGAAAATGCTCGGTTTTTACAAGAAAAATATAGCCTATGTCACCGAGGCTGCAGTCAACCCGGACAAGCGTCGATATGCAATTGAGGGGGAGGCCCAACGCCATTATATTGACCTGGATCATTACGGGGACAGCGCACTGAACCGGCTGCCGCGTTATTGGGAGTCGGCGGTGGATCGATTTACGGAAGACACTCTTCAGGCTTATGGAATCCTGCCCTGGCATATTTATCGAACCTATTATCAGCTGAAGGACGCGTTTCTTGTGAGGGACCCTGAAAAGATACTTCGGATCTCGGCGGATATTGGCCATTACATCGCCGATGCGCATGTCCCGCTCCACACCACACAGAATTATGACGGACAACTGAGCGGTCAAACCGGCATTCATGCTTTTTGGGAATCCCGGCTGCCCGAGTTGTTTGCAGGCGGGTACAATTTCTTTGTCGGGAAGGCCTCCTATCTGGACAATCCGCAACTGGCAGCCTGGAAGGCGGTCGCTTCGGCGCACCATGCCCTTGATTCAGTGTTGGGGAATGAGAAGGCTCTGAGCCTGCGGGCGAAAGGCAAATATTCCTTCGAAACCAAAGGCCGGCAAACGCAGCGGGTCTATTCACGCGAATACGCAGAGGCCTATCATGATTTGCTTGCCGGGATGGTGGAAAGACAGATGCGGCGGGCCATCCGACTGACCGGCGACTTCTGGTTTACAGCCTGGGTGGATGCCGGTCAGCCTGATCTCAATTCACTGATTGGCTATGTTCCAACGGCGGAAGAATTGCGCAAAAGACGGGAGGAACTGCGGCGATGGCGTGAAAAGAGCGAAGAATCAAGCGTTCCGGACCATCACGAAGGCTGACGCGAATGCCGGTTGTGGTGTGTCCTCAATTGAATTTATTGCGATATTCGCAGATAAGCCTGGTTGATCCCTGTTATGCGCTGGAATACGCTGCTGATTTTGTTTTTCGTCATACCCGTTTGGGCGCAACAGCCGGATAACGTGCAGGCGATCGCTGTGGTGGATGACAGCACGGAAGAAAAGGTCTTCTTCCTGAAGGAGCTTGACTACTGGATCGACTTCACCAACGAAGCGACATTTAGCGATGTATCTGCCGGCACGGGTGGAGCGCAATTCCGCACGCACGACTCTTACCAGAACAAAGACTTTCGGCCGGACCGGTCGTACTGGATACGATTTCCCGTCGGGTATCATGGCTCAACAAAGAAAAACTGGCTGATCGAGTTCTACGACCAAACCATCGACCTGATCGAAGCCCACGTTCCTCAGCCCGGTGGAGGGTACAAGAAGGTGGTGATGGGTGATCACTTCCCTTTTTATCAGCGGACTTTTCTTCACAAGAATTTTGAGATACCGGTGGTGGATATGCCGGAAGGAGCCACAGTGGTATACTACTTCAAGGTACGGTCACACGATTTTGCCGATATCCGGATAGCCTTCAAGTCGGTTGACCGTTTCGTTTTCTACACGCTGAACGAATATTTTCTGTACGGCACCTTTTATGGGATGATCCTTATTATCGCACTTTATAATCTTCTGGTGTATATCGCCATACGCGAGATCAAGAACCTCTATTACATTTTTTTTATTGTAAGCGTTGCACTGTATACGTTGAGCCTGGACGGTATTGGCTTTCAGTACCTCTGGCCCGAATATCCGGCGCTCAATGACTATGCCGGAGGGATCTCGCTTTACATGGTTATCATGTGGGCCATCGTATTCACGCGCAAGTTTCTCAGCACCGCTTCCCATGCGCCTGATCTCGATCGGGCGCTGCGGTGGATGATGGCGGCAAGAACGGTCCTGTTTGCAGTTGAACTTTTCTTCTTCCCGCAATTCTTCACTTACCGCAACATCGAGATCATACCCTTGTCCCTCATATTTTACACAGGTATTCGGGCCTGGATCAGGGGTTACCGGCCGGCGCGATTCTTCGTCATTGCTTACGGGGTGTTATTCAGCGGATTCTTTGTCCGGGCTATGGTATATTTCAACATTCTTCCGCTGACGACTCTATCGCACTACAGCTTGCACATCAGCTTTGTCTTGGAAATGCTTTTCCTGACCTTCGCCCTCGGGGATCGTATACGGATACTAAAGGACATGCGCGACCGTGCCCTGCGGCGGACCATCCTTCAACACGAAGAGAATATGAAATTGAAGGACAAGGTTAATCGCGAACTGGAAAACAAGGTACGGGAACGCACACTGGAACTGGATCGAAAGAACAACCAGTTGGAGGAAAGCAACAGCAAGCTAGCCCGGCAGGCGGCAGAAATCAACCAGATCAATTCCATGCTGGACCTGGACAACTGGAAGTTGAAAAATAGCCTCAAGGAGGTATTGAACGAACGATTGCTGGACAAAACCATGGATTACCGGCAATTCAAGACGATCTATCCCAATACGCTGGCATGCTACCGTTTCCTCGATGAACAAAAATGGCCGGAAGCCTACCGTTGCCGGAAATGCGCCAACCAGAAATACTTCAACGGAGCACAAAAATTCGCGCGCCGATGCACCCGGTGCGGCTATAATGAATCCATCACCGCGTTTACCATTTTTCACAGCATAAAGTTTCCCATTGAAAAGGCATTCTATATCGCCTATCTGTGCGTTTCTGAAAAGAATAACTACACGCTGGAACAACTAGCCACTCAATTGGGGTTGACCGTAAATACGGTATGGGGGTTCAAGAACAAAGTTTTGAACCGCATCAGGGAACTTGAGAATTACGGGAAGAAGCCGCATCTATCAAAATGGCAGGAAATCATATTTCTCCATGACCCGCGCAATGAGCGTTATAAGACTCCCGGTCTGAGGAAACCGGAAATCGCATAGGCCGATATTTGGGTGGTTCGGACGCCGCCTATGGTGTATGTTTTTATTGTATCAGAAATCTCTCCTGAAAACTTCAAAACCCTACAGAAATCGTGTGAAATTAATGTTTTTTTTCCGTAAAAAAGTGACGTGAAAAAAATGAAAATGACGCGCTTTTCCGGCGATTTTTCACCAAAAAAATAGATATAGATGATTCTAATTTAAAAATTCACCGATGCGATCAGAACTAGTTCCTCCGGGAGTTGTTCTACAACACGGAGCCCGTTCTCAACCCACATATCGCGGAGGTGAAATATGATGAGGAATTTTCTACCCACATTATGGGGGCTTTTGATGGTCATCTCTTCGAGCGCCCAAAACAGAACAGTTACAGGCGTGGTCACATCATCCGAGGATGGTTTATCACTCCCCGGGGTGAACGTTATCGTTCAAGGGACGAACAAAGGAACGGCAACAGACATCGGGGGCAGCTATACCATTGAATTGGCGGAAGGTGAGACTGCCCTGAGTTTCTCCTTTGTAGGATTTCAGACTCAAACGGTAGAGGTTGGCGACAGGAGCGTGATAGATATCGTGATGGAGCCAGACCCTGTGACCTTGCAGGATGTAGTGGTGGTCGGATACGGAGTAGTCAGGAAATCGGATCTTACGGGCTCGGTTTCGTCGGTAAGGGGTGACGATCTCACGAGGATTCCGGCGGTATCGCCCACGCAGGCCTTACAGGGCAAGGTGGCCGGAGTTCAGGTGACCAGCAGTTCCGGGGCGCCGGGCTCGGGAACCGTCGTACGAATTCGCGGCACAGGGACCTTCAACAACTCCAACCCCATCTACGTCGTGGATGGAGTTATTCTCGACAATATCGATTTCCTCAATTCCGGTGACATCGAGTCAATGGAGGTGCTGAAGGACGCCTCTGCGACGGCCATTTACGGATCCCGCGGCGCCAATGGTGTTGTTATGGTTACGACAAAGAAGGGGGCAAAAGGGCAGGAGGCGCCCATTGTATCATTCTCCGGTGAATACAGCATTCAGCAATTGCAAAAAAAAATTGACCTCCTCGGCGGCCGCGAGTTTGCCACGATAGCGAACGAAATCACGCCGGGTTCCTATAACAATGTTGACGCAGTCCCCAATACAGACTGGCAGGACCTGATCTTCGATACTGCCCCCATACAAAATTATCAGTTTTCTGCTGCAGGGGCCACCCCCAAAACGCAGTATTACGTCGGAGTCGGATACTTCAAGCAGGATGGGATCATTCCCAGGTCGAACTATGAACGGATTACGTTCAAGCTGAACAATACATACCATCTTTCGAACCATATTCGGCTGGGAAACAACATAAGCTTCACACCTTTTCGGCAGCAGAATACCAACGGTAGTGCGCCTTTCGTTGTCTACCGCGCACAGCCAGTAGTGACACCGTTCCAACCGGATGGCAGCTATTCTGTAGTGCCTGGAGTTGGCAATGTGCTTGCCGATATCGAATACACCAACAGCTTTGACAGGGGCCTCCGGTCGGTTAGCAATTTTTACGGAGAGGTTGATTTCCTGGAAGGCTTTACCTTCAGATCAAGTTTCGGTGTGGACCTTGACTATCGAAAAGGGAGGAGCTTCACGCCGCAGTTCTTCGTATCCCCGCAGCAGCAAAATACCGTCAGCCGCCTGAATAAATCGTACGGCGACCGGGTTTCCTGGCTCTGGGAAAATACGGTAAGCTATCTGAAGGAGTTTGATTTGCATCGCATCGATGCCGTCACCGGGTATACCATGCAGGAATCTGCATCGGAGAACATTTCGGCGCGGGGCGAAAACATTCTTCGCGATGATGAAGATTTCTGGTACCTCAATCCGGACAATCTCGATCCCGGATCCATCAGCAATGCAGTGGATGAGAATCAGAACTACTCCATGATTTCCTACCTGTTCAGGGCCAATTATTCCTATGATAACCGGTACCTGTTCACGGTGACCTATCGTGTGGACGGATCCTCAAAATTCTCCAGCGACAACCGTTATGCGGGATTCCCTTCGCTGGCCATAGGATGGAACGCAATCAATGAAACGTTCATGGAAAACCAGGGCATCTTTTCCAACCTCAAGCTTCGTGGCAGTTGGGGAATAATCGGGAATGAGAAGATCAACTACCGCAGACAGTTCTCACCGGTCAACAATGGAGTGAGTGCCGTGTTCGGGCTTCCGGGGGCGGTGTTACCCGGATCGACCTACGGGGGTTCCGGAAATGAATTGCTGAAATGGGAAGAGACCAATCAGATCGATATCGGACTTGAGCTGGGATTTTTTGATGATCGCCTGCAGGCCGAACTTGACTACTACAGTAAGAAAACAATGGGAATCCTGATTGATTTACCCGTGGCCGGATACCTCGGCAACGGGGATGGTGCATCCATTACCTACAACGCCGCGGAGGTACTTAACCGGGGATATGAATACAACATTGCGTGGGAGAGCGAGGTGTCGGGGATCCGTTACCGGATAGCTACCGTCGGTACAACGATTCACAACGAGGCAGTCAAGGTTTCGGGTTCAGGCGGGTCAGGCGACAGGCTGCTGAATAGCGCAGGGACGACAGCAACCAGACCCGGGCTACCTGTCGGCTCATTTTATGGTTATGTCACGGATGGAATCTTTCAAAATGCACAGGAACTTGACTCGTATCCCCATCTTTCGAACGCCGGTGTAGGCGATTTGCGGTATGTTGATGTCAATGGCGACGGTCTTCTCAACAGCGACGACAGGACCAACATCGGGTCGCCCATTCCCACGTTTCTTTACGGCATCAATTTTGAGATCGGTTACAAAGGTTTTGACCTGTCGGCAGATTTTCAGGGACAGTCCGGCAACGAGATCTACAACGCCAAGGAGACGGTAAGACCCGACCTTTACAATTTTGAACAACATGTATTTGACCGCTGGACCGGCGAAGGAAGCAGCAGCGCCGAACCACGGGCATCGGCCGGCGGATACAATTGGCTGCCATCGACACGGTTCATTCAGGATGGCTCATTCCTCCGTCTAAGGAGTGTAACACTCGGTTATAGTCTTCCGGAATCACTTACGACAAGGGTGAAAATGAAGTCAGCAAGAGTTTACGTTCGGGGTACCAACCTGGTTACCCTGACAGATTTTACGGGATATTCGCCGGAAGTAAGCGGGTATAATCGTGATGGCAGCGGAGGAAATGTCATCGACAGCGGTATTGATAACGGTATCTATCCGGTTCCGTCGATTTATTCAGCAGGATTAAACGTGACATTCTAATACAGGAGTACCATGAGAAAGATTAGAAGCACAGGAAATAAGGGGTTGGCCCTCTTCGTTATTACATCATTGATGATCCTTGGCAGTTGCAGCGATTTCCTGGAGAAGCCATTACAGGGAGAACTTACACAAAGCAATTTCCCGGTCACTGGATCGGATGCGTTGCTTGCTACGAACGCGATCTATAACACCATGCGCATAAGCAGCTTTAACCAGGGACTGTTTCCTATCCTCGATATCATGTCCGACGACGGAAGCAAAGGAAGCAATCCGGATGATGCTGCTGCCACGGTCGGACCTTACGATGCATTCCAGCCTATACCTACCGAGGGCAATCTGAGCCGGTGGTGGAACACGCTCTACCAGGGCGTGAAGCGTGCCAACGTGGTGCTTGAAAAAGTCCCTCCTATTCCGATGGATGAATCGCTCAAGACCCGATACCTGGGTGAAGCCCACTTCCTCAGGGCCCTGTTTTATTTTGATCTGGTCAGGGCGTGGGGAGCCGTTCCCATGGTGACCGGTACAATACCGCCGGTAGACCTGACGCGGTCACCGTCGGCTGGAATATTCGACCTGATCGAAACCGACCTCCTTACCGCCATTGAATCACTGCCGGAGAAATCCGACTATGCTGCCACCGATACAGGCCGGGCAACGAAGGGGGCAGCCAGAGGATTACTCGCAAAGGTACACCTCTTTCAGCATGACTTTGTCAATGCAGAGAAATACGCACTCGAGGTTATTAATTCGGACCAGTATGGGATGGAACCCAATTTCGAAGATGCGAACGGTGTCAATGGAGAGCAGGGCGTTGAGTCCGTTTTTGAAATCGGTGCATTGCCTTTTGAAAACCTGGAAAACGGCGGTAACCAATACGCAAATGTTCAGGGTGTACGGGGAACGCCCAACCGTGGATGGGGCTTCAATCGCCCCACCCTTGACCTTCAGAGCTCCTTTGAACCTGACGATCCGAGGCTGGACGCCACGGTGATCTACCTGGGAGAGGTACTGGATGGCGTTACCGTTCTCGGCGATGGACCAACGCCGGATGAAACCCGGGATGGAAATGGCGACCTCCTTGAAATCGAATGTTACAACCAGAAGGTCTGGACTCCCGGCGCAACGGTACCGCCTTCGTTCGGACATAACCGCAGAATACTACGGTACGCAGACGTTCTTCTAATAGCGGCTGAGGCGCTGAATGAAAACGGCAATCCCGGCGAGGCAC
>DATBVZ010000048.1:0-5103 GCA_036515095.1 Cyclobacteriaceae bacterium
ATGGGCGGATTGGGTTTTGGAATGAAGTGGATGATGGGCTGGATGCACGATACGCTGGATTTCTTCAGAAAGGATCCCGTTCACCGGAAATATCACCTGAATGAGATAACGTTCAGTCTGATGTATGCGTTCACAGAAAACTTCATGCTCCCGTTGTCGCACGATGAAGTGGTGCATGGAAAGGGTTCTCTTATTGGCCGTATGCCGGGCGACGAATGGCAACGATTTGCCAACCTGAGGGTATTGTATGGTTGCATGTATACGCACCCCGGCACGAAGCTGTTGTTCATGGGTGGGGAGTTCGGTCAAACCTCTGAATGGAATCACAACTACGGACTGGATTGGCATCTGCTTCAGTTTGATTTCCACAAAGGCGTTCAGGAGTTTGTTAAGGAACTCAACCGCTTCTACCGGGATCAAAAGGCCTTGTATCAGTATGCCTTCGATCATCGCGGTTTTCAGTGGGTTGACTACTCCGACCGGGAGAACAGCGTGATTATTTACCAGCGGCAGGGTGAAGAGCGTGAGGAACTACTTATCGTGATCTGCAATTTTACCCCTGCTGTACGAAGCCATTACCGTGTGGGGGTACCGTACCGGGGCTACTGGAAGGAGGTTTTGAATTCGGATGACCGGCGGTACCAGGGAAGCGGTTTATTGAACAGCGGTTTGATGGCTACCTCCCCGGTGAAATTTCATGGAAGGGATTTCTCCGTTACGCTAACGTTGCCGCCCCTTGCTGTAACCGTTTTGAAACTGGAACGCGAAGTAAATGAATTTGAACTTGAGGGATCCTGAAGGGTTACGTTTGTGGCCGCCTGACATTAATTGCTTCCATTTGTGTTTATATTGCCTGCATGAATAAAAAGTCCGGGCTTGCATGCTTGTTAACCCCCAACAAATGAATAACATTGCAGGCTTTAAATGCAGGACCGACATAGTTAAGTTTGAAGCGCTTTGGAGAAATATATTTGTATACACGGACATTTTTATCAGCCTCCGAGAGAAAATGCATGGTTGGAGGTAATTGAAGTACAGGATTCCGCCCACCCATATCACGATTGGAATGAACGCATATCAGCAGAGTGCTACGCGCCAAATACCGCTTCGCGGATACTGGACTCGAAAGGGATCATTCGGAATATCATTAACAACTATTCACGGATAAGCTTCAATTTCGGACCGACATTGTTGTCGTGGATGGAACTGAACGATCCGGAGACGTACGAAGCCATTCTCCTTGCCGATGTGGAAAGTGCCAAACGGTTTTCAGGGCATGGGTCGGCGATGGCCCAGGTGTACAATCACACCATTATGCCGCTGTGCAACTCACGCGATAAGGAAACACAAATCTACTGGGGTATCAAGGATTTTGTCCATCGGTTCAAGCGTCATCCGGAGGGAATGTGGCTGGCCGAAACCGCGGTGGACAAGGAAACGCTGGAGCTCCTGGTTAAGTACAATATCAAGTTTACCGTCCTGGCGCCAAGGCAGGCAAAAACTGTGCGAAAGGCCGGAACGCCGGAATGGGAGGCTGTTGACGAAAGATTGCTGGATACCGGCAAGCCTTATACCTGCGTGCTGCCTTCCGGGAAATCGATAACGCTCTTCTTTTATGATGGGGGCCTGTCCCAGTCGGTTGCCTTCAACGGGCTGCTCAATGACGGCAGCCGGTTCGCCCAGGCGCTGAAAGACGCCTTTAGAACAGATCGGACGGAAGCCCAGTTGGTCAACATTGCCACCGACGGGGAGACGTACGGCCATCACCACAAGCACGGCGATATGGCACTGGCTTATTGCCTGGATAGGATTGACCGCAGCAAACTATTCGCGCTTACAAACTACGCGGAATACCTCAGCAAAGTTGATCCGGCTGACGAAGTGGAGATTCATGAGAACAGTTCGTGGAGCTGCATACACGGCGTGGAGCGGTGGAGGGATAATTGCGGATGCACCACCGGCGGACATCCGGAATGGAACCAGATGTGGAGGAAACCGCTGCGCGAAGCCCTGGATTGGTTGCGTGAACAGTTTACCAGGATATACGCCTTCGAGGCGTCGTTGATTCTCAAGGATCCATGGGCCGCGAGGAACGCCTATATCGATGTTATCCTGAACCGGAGAGAAGAGGTGATCGACAAGTTCCTGAAAGAACATTGTTCTGTGGAACAACAGTCCAACCAGATTTTCCGCTTGCTGGAAATGCAGCGCCATTCGTTGCTGATGTTCACCAGTTGCGGCTGGTTCTTTGATGAGGTATCGGGAATTGAAACGACTCAGATCCTGCAGTACGCGTGCCGCGGCATTCAGCTTACCAACCAGATCTCCGACGCCAACCTCGAAATGGACTTTCTTAAGATGCTGGAGGATGCGCCCAGCAACATTCCGGCCATAGCCAACGCAGCGCAGGCGTATCGCCGGTTTGTGTTGCCTGCGAAGACCAACCTGCAGCGCGTGGGCATGCATTATGCGGTTTCGTCTTTGTTTGAGGAAGATCCTGACGCTTTCCCGGTGTTTAACCACACCACCACGAATGAATTCTTTATCCGCAAGGAGGCCGGAGAACAAAGGCTGGTCATGGGCATTACCCTGGTGAAATCAAATGTAACGCTTACGGAGAAGAAGTTTTCTTTTTGCGTTGTCTATATGGGCAAACACAACATCATTGGGAATATTTCAATGGAAATGCAGGTCGACAAATTCCACAGCATGCAGGCGCGGATCGTGGAATCCTTTGAGGCAGGTCGCCTTGGCGATGTGATCGGATTGATGCAAACCTATTTTGGTCCGCATAAATATACGCTCTGGCATCTGTTCAAAGATGAAAAGAGGAAAGTCCTGGATATGATCACGAACAAAAGCCTTGAAGAGCTGGAATACTCACTGCGACGGATCTACAACCATGACTATCCGCTGGTCACCGCCCTCGACAACAACGATGTGCCCATCCCGAATGCCTACCGTACTACATTTGAATACGTGCTTAATGCAGACCTCCTGAAATGGTTCAGGTCGGATCGCATCAACATAAAGGAGCTGGAACGCATTGTCGGGGAATTGGAAAAGTGGCGGCTGAAGATTGAAGATCCCGACAAAGTGGCAAGACTTGCCGGCGACCGGATCTATACGGAACTTAAAGCGATCAGCACGGAGCAGGAAAATCAGAAGCGTATTGAAAGGCTGAACAGGGTGTTTCCGCTGCTCCTGAAATTCGATCTTAAGCCCAACTTGTATAAGAGTCAGAATTTGTATTTCCTGATATCACGCCAGATCATGCAGCAGGATGGCCACTCGGAAGCATGGATAAAGGAGTTCAATCTTCTGGGTGAGAACCTGCGGGTAAAGGTGGATACCCTGAGATGATCGTTACCTGTTCCAGGCAGGATCTATCGGGCGATCATTTGCGTGACAGGCGCGTTGTCAAGATAATTCCACACCAGGCTGCTGGCTCCCAGTATGGGCGCTGCCTGATTCTGGAGCCCTGAGGGGAGCACTTTGATCTTTCCCCTGAACAGCGGCATTAGATTCGCCTCCATGTGACGGATGGTCGGCTTGAATATCAGGTCGCCGGCAAGTGACAGGCCGCCGAACAGGAAGATTGCTTCCGGGTCCGTGTGTACGACAGTATCCGCGAGTTTCATGCCCAGAATACGACCGGTATATTCAAACGCGGCAAGCGCCACATCGTCGCCGCGGATGGCGCATTCGGTAATCATTTTGGTGTTCAGGTTATCAAAACTTATTCCCCGCAACTCGCTGGGCTCGAGGTGGTCGGCGAGCAACTTGTATACGGTGCGTTTGATGCCCGTGGCCGACACATAGGTCTCGAGGCAGCCACGTTTGCCGCAGTTGCAGTACCTGCCGGCGGGGTTGACCGATGTGTGACCCAATTCTCCTGCGATACCGTGCTTGCCGTTCAGGAGCATGCCGTTGGCAACGAACCCGCTTCCCAGACCGGTCCCCAACGTGATTACGATAAAATCTTTCATACCCTTGGCAGCGCCATAGACGAGTTCTCCAACCGCAGCGGCGTTAGCGTCATTGGTGATGATGGCGGGCAGATCAAACTCCTCCCTGATCATTTCCGCAAGGGGGATGATGCCTTTCCATTTCAGGTTCGTGGCGCGTTCGATGGTTCCTTTATAGTAATTACCGTTGGCAGCGCCCACACCAATGCCATACATCTTGTATTCGCCATCGATCTCGTCCATGGCTTTGCGCAGGGCATTGCTCAGGTCGTTGAAGTAGTCGCGAAATTCCTCATGCTTCGCCGTGGAGATACTTCCCTGACTAATGACCTGCCCCTTCTTATCAACAAGTCCGAATTTGGTGTTCGTTCCTCCGATGTCGATTCCAATTGTTAATTCTTTCATTTGGTTACTTGGTTAGGTCGGCCCGCCAGGCCTGCAGTTCCTCCACACAGAATCAGATCGAGAGTATCTTGGCTATGCGCAAAGATTCGTTGTCAATCTCATTGTGCGGTGCGGATATAACGCTATCAAAATCATTGTATACAATACCATTTCCCTTGATGCCGACCATGGCATCCTGCTTTCCGCTGAGCAGTCCTTCAATCGCCGCCACTCCCATCTTACTCGCCAGTACACGGTCGAAATACGTGGGTGAACCTCCGCGCTGGAGATGTCCCAGGATCGTCACTTTGATATCGAAGTAGCTTGACCGTTCGGCTACCTTCCTGGCAAGTTCATACGCTCCTCCGATTTTGGACCCCTCGGCGATCACGACCAGATTCGACTTCTTGTTGGTCTCCCCTCCGGCTTCAAGCTGTTGAAAGAGTTCGTCAAAACTGGTAGTCTCTTCGGGCAGAATGATGGCAACTGCCCCGCCAGCCAGGCCGCTGTTAACGGCAATGTAGCCGGAGTTCCTGCCCATTACTTCGATGAAGAATACCCGGCTGTGCGACATGGCTGTATCCCGTATCTTGTCAATGGCTTCGACGGCGGTATTGGTTGCCGTATCGTATCCGATGCTGAAGTCGGTGCCGGGAAGATCGTTGTCAATGGTTCCGGGAATACATATTGCAGGGATCCCGAATTCTTCATTGAATACGTGCAGACCTGTAAATGTTCCGTTTCCCCCGAT
>DATBVZ010000049.1:0-5778 GCA_036515095.1 Cyclobacteriaceae bacterium
ATTCCTTTTTCAAGTTCAATTCCAACAGCAGAAAGGTTTAGCCCTTCCGTGTAGGGGCGTCTTCCGATGCTTACGAGGCAATAGTCGCCCCGGAGTTCAATGGCTTTTCCCTGCTTGTCTTCAGCGCTAACCGTCACCTCCTTTCCCTTGACCGTTACAGAAGTAACCTTATGGCCCAGGTAAATATCCATGCCCATTTTCTTTGACACCTTCTGCAATTCCTTCCCCAGCGTTCCATCCATGGTGGGGATCAGGCTATCCAGGAACTCAACGACAGTAACTTTGGAACCGATGCGGGCGTACACAGACCCCATTTCCATCCCGATCACTCCGCCCCCGATTACAACAAGATGCTTGGGTATCTCCTTCAATTCGAGTGCTTCCGTGCTCGAGATGATTCTTTTTTTGTCAAAGGGAGCAAATGGAAGTGGTGCGGGCTTGGAACCCGTCGCTATGATCACATTCTCGGTAGTAACCGACTCTTCCTTACCGTCTTTGGCGGTGACCTTTACCGTATTCCTGTCAACAAAAGATCCGGTACCGTGGAAGACATCCACCTTATTTTTCTTCATCAGGAAGGCTATGCCATCGACGTTCTGTCTGACCACATCCGCTTTGCGCGCGATCATCTGACCAAAGTTTACTTTAAGGCCGGAGAGATCTATTCCGTGTTCCTGGAAATGATCTTTTGCATTGGCGAAATGTTCTGTCGAATCCAGCAACGCCTTCGATGGAATACAACCAACATTCAGGCAGGTTCCTCCCAGGGTATCGTATTTTTCGATTAGGGCTGTTTTAAATCCCAGTTGCGCACAGCGTATAGCGGCAACGTAACCACCCGGACCCGAACCAATGACTGTGACGTTATATTGCATGACTAATACTTAAGTAAATGACACGGAATGGAATGATGCATTGAAAAAGTTATACACCCAGGATAAGTCGTCCCGGATCTTCCAACAACTCTTTGACCCGGTACAAAAAACTAACGGATTCTCTGCCGTCTATTATGCGATGATCGTAGGAGAGCGCAACAAACATAACGGGCCTGATCACAACTTCACCGTTCTTCACAACGGGCCGCTCAACAATATTGTGCATGCCGAGGATTGCCGATTGCGGCGGATTAAGGATGGGTGTCGACAGCATGGAACCGAAAACACCCCCGTTGGTTATCGAAAAAGTCCCTCCCTGCATCTCATCGATGGAGAGTTTTCCGTCACGTGCACGGGCTGCCAGACGGGCAATCTCCGATTCGATCTGGTCGAATGTAAGCGATTCGGCATTGCGAACGACAGGTACCACCAGACCCCGCGGTGTCGAGACGGCGATGGAAATATCGCAATAGTCGTGGTACCGGATCTCGTCGCCGTTAATCTGTGCATTTACCGCAGGCCATTCTTTCAAGGCCTGGCATACCGCCTTCGTGAAGAAAGACATAAACCCCAGTCCGATTCCGTACTTTTCTTTGAATTTTTCCTTATATCGTGACCGAAGATCCATGACCGGTTTCATGTCAACTTCGTTGAACGTGGTGAGCATTGCTGTCTCATTTCGGACGGCAACGAGCCGGCGGGCTATCGTTCTGCGAAGTGTGGTCATCTTCTCAGAGCGACTTGCACGCCCGTCTTTCGCCACCGGTGCAATCGGCGATGCTTCTGCGGTTTTGGTTTGGATTTCGGGTTTAGCAGCGGGTTGGGCGCTTAGTGCATCTTCTTTGGTGATTCGTCCTCCTATGCCGGTAGCCTTAACTCCCTCCGGCTTAATGCCTTTTTCATCAAGTATCTTCGCGGCTGCGGGAGAAGGATGGCCGGCGGCATAGGGTTCGCCCTTCGGTGCTGCGTCTCCTGAGGGCGCGCTCTGCGTGGCTTTCATTTCCGTCATACCTTCGGCGACTTCGATTTTGCAGATCAATCCGCCAACGGGGAGGGTTTCTTTTTCTTTGGCAACAATGCGGAGGATCCCCTGCGCCTCTGCCGGCAATTCAAACGTAGCCTTATCCGATTCGACTTCAGCAATAATCTCATCGAGCTGCACAAAATCGCCGTCCTTTTTCAACCAGCTTGAAATTGTAACCTCGGTTACCGACTCACCTACCTCGGGAACGCGCATCTCCTTCACCGCTCCGGTGGCAGTGCTCTTTTTTGGATCAGCAGGAGAACCTTTGTCTTTCGGACCTTGCTCTGGAGCCTTCTCGTTTACCTTTGCCTCAGCGGCTGGTGCCGGTAGCTTATTTTGGGGAACTCCGTTTGGTTCGATCTCGCAAACCAGTTCTCCGACCGGCACGGATTCACCCTCCTTTCTAAGGATCTTCAGCACGCCCGACTCAGGAGCGGTTAGCTCAAACGTTGCTTTGTCGGATTCCAGTTCGGCGATAACTTCATCCATCTGAACAACATCGCCGTCCTTTTTTGCCCAGCTTGCAATGGTCACCTCCGTTACAGATTCTCCTACTGCCGGAACTTTTACTTGTATCCCCATCCGAATTGATTCAGTGAAAAATTAGATTTCAAATGCTTTACTGACGATCTTCTCCTGTTCCAGCTTATGTATCTTGAGATAGCCGGTTGCCGGCGAAGCACTTGCCTTTCGTGAAACCAGTTTGAGATGGTCGCCGTGCATCATTCTTAGCATGTAGGACCAATATCCCATGTTGGAAGGTTCTTCCTGCGCCCATATCAGGTTGTCCGTCTTGTACGCATCAAGAATTTCCCGCAATTGTTTCTCCGGGAACGGATGCAACTGCTCCAGTCTAATTACGGCAGCGTCCTTGATCTTTTTCTTCTGCTGATACTCCAGCAGATCGTAGTATAGCTTACCGGAGCAGAGAATGACCCGTTTTACGTTTTTCGGGCTGGCCGGATCATCGAGGACTTCCTTAAATCCACCCCTGGTAAAATCTTCAATAGGTGATGCCACCAGCGGGTGACGAAGCAGCGATTTGGGAGAAAGAACGATGCACGGTTTTCGGAATTCCCAGGCCACCTGACGCCGCAACAAGTGAAAGAAATTGGCGGCTTTTGTAATATTGGCGACCACCATGTTGTATTCTGCCGAAAGCTGTAAAAACCGTTCCGGCTTGGCGCTGCTGTGCTCGGGGCCCTGGCCTTCATAGCCATGCGGTAAGAGCATGACGAGGCCATTCATCCTTTGCCATTTCGATTCCGCACTTGAAATGAATTGATCGATCATAACCTGTCCGCCATTTACGAAGTCGCCGAACTGCGCTTCCCACAATACCAACGCCCGGGGTGAGGCCATGGCATAGCCATATTCAAATCCCAATACGCCGTATTCGGACAACAGGGAATTATAGATATGGAACCGGGCCTGTCCCTTGTCGAGGTGATTCAGTGCGCAATAGGGTTCGTTGGTATTGGCATCGAAGAAATAGGTATGGCGGTGAGAAAATGTGCCGCGCTGGGTATCCTGACCGGACATCCTCACAGGTGTATTCTGAAGCAGCAGCGAGCCGAACGCCAGCAGCTCTGCCTCGGCCCAACCCAACTCCTTCCGTTCAAAGAAGGCAGTCTTCCTGTCTTTTAACAATTTTTCAATTTGCTTCAGCGGCTTAAAGCCGTCGGGAATTGCAATCAGGGCCCGCCCTACCCGCTCCACCAATTCAGCAGGAACGGACGTGTCAGGAGACGAATCAAAATCCTCCGGCTTTGCCCAGCGCATCTGTTCCCATTCCTCCTCAACCTTTTGGGCTTTATAGGGAAGCGGCTTCTGCTTTACTTCATTGAGCCGGTCCTGCAATTGGTTCCGGAATTTTTTATCCATTTCATCCGCAAGCGCTGAATCAAGATCTCCGCGTTCAACAAGTTTCTTTGCGTACACCTCGCGCGGGTTCGGATGGCGGGCGATCACATTATACAATTTGGGTTGGGTGAACTTGGGCTCGTCGCTTTCGTTGTGCCCGTGACGGCGGTAGCAGAGCAGGTCGATAAAAATATCCTTCCCGAATTTCTGCCGGTATTCCACAGCGAGGTTAGCGGCAAAGGATACCGCCTCTGCGTCGTCACCGTTGACGTGCAGTACGGGCGCATCCACAATCTTGGCTATGTCGGTGCAATAAATGCTGGTTCGCGCGTCGTCATAGTCAGTCGTAAAACCAACCTGGTTATTGATCACAAAGTGAATGGTACCCCCTGTGGAATAACCGGGCAGACCAGACATCTGAACCACCTCGTAAACCACGCCCTGGCCGGCGACTGCTGCATCCCCATGAATGAGGACTGCCATACCCTTACGGATATCCCCGTGGTACTCGTCATCGATCTGTCCCCGTGTATAGCCGAGAACAAGCGGGTCTACCGCTTCCAGGTGAGAGGGATTCGGCGTTAGCTTAACGTAAATCTTTTTGTTGGACGGAGTATTGATATGGCTGGCATAACCCAGGTGGTATTTGACATCCCCATCGCCCATGGTCAGATCGGGATTTACATTTCCTTCAAATTCGGTAAATACCTGTTCGTAGGTCTTGTTCAGGATATTGGAAAGAACGTTCAGGCGGCCGCGGTGCGCCATCCCGATCACCACCTCTTTGATATCCAGTTCTGCGGCACGGTTGATGATAATCTGAAGTGCCGGTATCGTATTTTCACCGCCTTCAAGCGAGAAGCGCTTCTGGCCAAGAAATTTTGTGTGCAGAAAGTTTTCAAATACAACGGCCTCATTGAGCTTTGAGAGAATCATCTTTTTCTCCTCAATACCGGGATTATAGGCATAATACTCCGACTCACATTTATTAAGAAACCATTGCCGGATCTCTTCGTTGCGAATAAAATTGCATTCGAATCCGATGGGCCCCAGGTATACCGCCTGCAGTTTCTCAATGATCTTGCGCAGGGTGGCGCGGCCCATTTTTATCTCCGCGCCCACATCAAATTCGGTGTCCAGGTCGGCCTCGCTGAGCCCTACATCGCGGAGCTCCAGGTGAACCTTGTGATCCCTTCGCTCACGAACCGGATTTGTTTTCGATTTGAGATGACCGAAAGAGCGATAGGCAAAAATCAGGTTCCTGACCTGTGCCTCTTTCAGTGTGAGGCTCTCTTCGGCAACTGCTGTGTGGCCATTTTCTCCGTAACGCTGAAGTGAGAAATCGTAACCCTCGAAAAATTTCTGCCAGGTTATGTCTACCGATGAAGGGTTCTGTTTGTAATTTTGGTAGAGTTGATCCAGATAGCCAACATCCGCGTTCGATATATAGGAATATTTATCCATCCTTTTGGGCGAGTGCCTGTTTAAAAAGCCGTCCAAAGGTAGAGAAGGATGATCGGATAAAAAAATTGCTTACTCGTGTAAACGAATATTGCTGATTACCAATAAGATAGGGCTCCGCATGAAATCCTTGTTGCCAGACTTGAAATTTGAATTATCTTTGCGGTCTTTTACAAAAAGAAATGGACGAGATCCAAAAACTTAACCCGGTAAATGGCAGTTAAAATCAGATTGGCCCGAAGGGGCCGCAAGAAGCTGGCACTGTACGATGTAGTCGTAGCGGACGCCAGAGCGCCACGAGATGGCCGCTTTATTGAGAAACTCGGTACCTACAATCCCCTGACCAATCCCGTGACCGTTGAAATCAACGACGAACGGGCGTTCCACTGGGTGATGAATGGTGCGCAGCCCACGGACACCGTCAAGGCAATGTTGTCTTTTCGCGGCGTGTTGCTAAAAAAACATCTTCAGATTGGAGTACTTAAGGGGGCTTTGACCCAGGAGCAGGCAGACAGCAAGCTGGCGGACTGGCTCAATGAAAAAGAGGCCAAGATC
>DATBVZ010000050.1:0-2117 GCA_036515095.1 Cyclobacteriaceae bacterium
CGATTCCGGGGGATAAAGCAAAGGATCATTTATCCGTCCGATGTCACCTGAGAAAACAATGATTTTGTCGGCAGCTTTTATTTCGATGAATGTGGCCCCGATTATATGTCCGTTATATTGAAACCGGACTTGAACGGAGTCAGATATATTTAACCACTGATTTTGTGGCTGAGAAGTAAATAGTGGAGAAGTCTTCTTAACATCGTTCAAATCATATAAAAGGAGTGCTTTCTTATGCTTGCCGTAACCAAATTGATTAGCCCTTTCCGCCTCTTTTTCTTGTATCTTGGCGCTATCCTCTAAGATAATTTTTGCGACTTCTAATGTTGGTGAAGTGCTCCAAATTTGACCATTGAATCCTTCTCTGACTAAACGCGGTAAATAACCCACATGATCAAGATGACCGTGCGTGAGCAAAACCAGGTCGATTGTTTTAGGATCAATTGGGAAGGGTTGCCAGTTGATCGACCTCAATTTTTTCAAGCCTTGAAAAAGTCCGCAGTCAATCGGCATGGTTTTTCCAAATGCGCGTAAAAGATATTTGGAACCTGTTACCGTTCCGGCTGCCCCCAGAAAACGAATACTTACACTTTCATTCATTGCCGTACGATTTTAAACGCCTTGAAAATCTGAATAAATATTAGGGAGACGAAACTCATACCGCCCGATATCAACCAGTCTTCTTTGGACATTGGATAGATGTCCAGGGCATCGCGAATAATGGTTACGTTATAAGATATTACAAGCAGAACAATGCAAGCGATAACCGCATACCATACATACCTGTTTTTCATCACCTCACTCTTAAAGAAATTCGATCCGGTTGCATTCATGTTAAACACATGAAGTATCTGAGAGAAAATAAGGGTGAAGAACAAAATATTATTGCATAGTTCCGGATTCCAGGTCTCTGTTTTATGTACTGTAAAATGGCTGATAAATACAGCCCCTAATGTGGTGAGCGTGATAACTACGGAATAGAATATGATAGATGTCCATCGTCTGTTGTCGATAATAGGCTCCTCTGTACTGCGTGGTGGCTGGTTCATTATCGCGGCACTGCCAGATGTGACACCAAGGGCCAAAGCGGGTAGCACATCGGTTATAATATTTATATACAATATTTGAAGTGGGAAAAGTTGGAAATGTAAATTCAAGACGGAGGCTACAGCGATAACAAATAATTCGCTTAGATTACAGGATAAAAGAAAGATGACAAACTTCCTGATATTGTCGAAGATGATGCGGCCCTGGCGGATGGCTAACACAATGGATGAAAATGAATCGTCTTTCAGAACCATGTCTGCCACTTCCTGAGCCACTTGTGTGCCCCGTTGTCCCATCGCTATCCCTATATCTGATTTTTTGAGTGCAGGTGCATCATTTACGCCATCTCCGGTCATACCAACGATATATTTGCGATCCTGTAGAACGCTTACGAGATCAAGCTTCTGTTTTGGGCTTACGCGGGCAAAGACTGCTGTGTTTACCCAGCGATCTTTCTCCTCCTCAGAGAGTTGTTGGTAATCATTCATTTCTTTACCAATCATTGCAGCTTCCTTCTCATCCCCGATGATACCAAGCTGCTTGCAAATGTTCTGTGCAGTAGAAGGATGATCGCCCGTGATCATGATTACTTTTATCCCTGCCGTTTTACATTCGCGGATGGCGTCATAAACTTCAGGGCGGGGCGGGTCGATCATACCGATAAGACCCGTAAACGTTAAGTCCGCTGAAAGTTCACCATCTCTTGAATCGTTTTTTTTACAGGCAGCCGCTATCACCCGCAGTCCGGAAGCTGAAAGTTTTTCTGACTGTGTTAGCCAATTGGTTCGCAGCACCGCATTAAATTCGTCTTCACCGCTTCCGTTGATAATGTGTGTGCATCGGCTTATCAACTCTTCCGCAGCGCCTTTTGCATAAATCATTTGTCTGCCGGTAGTCTCACGGTGAAGAGTGCCCATTACTTTTGTTTCCGATGAAAAGGGTTCCTCTTTGATCGTGGGATTTTCTTTTCGTAACAGTTCGATTACGGTACCTTGAGCCGCTGCAAATTTCAATAAACCTACTTCGAGAGGGTCACCCGTTTCCTTTCCGTCAGCCCCTAATGAAGCAGT
>DATBVZ010000051.1:0-2213 GCA_036515095.1 Cyclobacteriaceae bacterium
ACGGAAGGCCCACCTGTAAAAATTGATTGTATATTGGGATGACTTAAGATAAGTGCATCCAGAATGTCCCTGCTATCCGGCATAACGGCGACCTACACCGACCTTTACCAGATTACCATGGGTCAGGTATATTTTCTGTCGAAGCAGCACCAGCACAAGGCCGTTTTCGATTATTTCTTTCGCAAACTCCCCTTTGGTGGCGGTTACGCTGTCTTTGCGGGACTCCAGGATGTTCTGCAGATCGTTGAGCAACTGAAGTTTTCTGCCCAGGACCTGGACTTTCTGAGGTCTAATGAGTTTAACGCGGAATACATCGACTACTTAAAAAGCTGGCGCTTCAAGGGTTCGATCTATTCTTCGCGGGAAGGTGATCTGGTGTTCCCGACCCGGCCGGTCCTCCGGGTAGAAGGGAATATTCTCGAAACCCAGCTCCTTGAGACGCTGCTCCTTAATATGCTCAATTTCCAGACCCTCGTGGCCACCAAAGCCTCCCGCATACGCCTGGTTGCCGGAGATGCAATCCTGACCGACTTCGGGTTACGGCGGGCGCAGGGTTTGGGAGGTTATCACGCCGCTCGCGCATGCATTATTGGCGGATTCAACTCAACCAGCAATGTAACGGCATCTGTTGATTATTGCCTGACTGCTTCGGGTACCATGGCACACTCGCTGGTACAGAGCTATGAAGACGAGTTGACGGCCTTTCGTCACTTTTCCGAGGGAAGACCCCATCAGTGCGTGTTGTTGGTTGATACCTACAGTACGCTGAACAGCGGTGTTCCGAATGCCATTATGATTGCAAAGGAAATGGAACGCAGGGGACACGCGCTGATGGCCATCCGGCTGGACAGCGGCGATCTTGCATACCTGGCCAAACGATCGCGTCAAATGCTCGACGACGCAGGACTTCACTATGTCAGGATCGCGGCTTCGAATCAACTCGACGAATATGTAATCAAGAGCTTGCTGGACCAGCGGGCACCCATCGATATCTTCGGCGTTGGCACGAACCTGGTTACCGGTCAGCCTGACGCCGCTTTGGATGGCGTGTACAAGCTGAGCTACTTCGACGACAAACCCCGGATAAAATTATCGGAGTCGGTGGTCAAGACGACCTTACCCGGAGTGAAGCAGGTTTACCGCGCTATTGACTCCAATGGAGACTTTGGAGGTGCCGATGTAGTGGCTCTGCATGAGGACCAGGGTATCGCCGAAATGATGCATCCGTTTGAAGCTGGAAAGTCGTTCTCCCTGAACGAATTCTCCCTTGAGCCGCTGTTAAACAAGGTGATGGAGAACGGCAAGGCGGTTGCTGAACCATCGACTCCTGAAGAAATTGCAGCGTATGCCCGCCGGAGACTGTTGAAGTTGCCGCAGGAGTACAAACGATTTCACTTTCCGCATATTTACAAGGTGGGCATCAGCTCCAGCCTGATGAACCAGCGTGATGAGATCAGGAATCATTTTAAAGGACGTTATTCATGAGGGCGTTGATAATTGTGGATATTCAGAACGACTTTACTTCCGGCGGAAGGCTGGAGGTAAAGGACGGAGAAGATATTATTCCTCTTGTTAACCGGCTTCAGCACGAATTTGAACTGATCGTTGCCACACAGGACTGGCATCCCGGGGATCACAAAAGTTTTGCATCAAACCACGTGAACCGGAAACCATTTGAACAGATCATGCTGAACGGCCTGGAACAGGTGCTCTGGCCTGACCATTGTGTTCAGGGATCAGGGGGTGCGGAATTTCATCCCGACCTCGATATGAACCGGGTAGCTTCCATTTTCCGGAAAGGCATGGATCGCGAAGTTGACAGTTACAGCGGTTTCTTTGATAATGGTCACCTGCATACGACGGGTCTGGCTGGCTACCTGAGAGAACAGAAGGTGAAAGAGGTATTTGTGGCTGGTCTTGCTGGTGACTATTGCGTGTACTACACAGCCAGGGACGCCGTTCTTGAAGGCTTTGGATGCAGCCTCATTCTGGATGCAACAAAGCCAATCTCCACAGACAAATTTGACCGTGCAAAAGAAGAGCTTCGCCGGTTGGGCGGGAAAATCATTGAAAGCAAAGATTTGTTATCTTGAACATCTTTTTGCTGATAGGCGCGTTCAGGATTTCCGGTTGCAGTTCAATCTATAAAATTCAAATTTGTACACGATGCAGACTGATTCATCCGCGATAAATATGAACTCCCAGGGCGTTTC
>DATBVZ010000052.1:0-3676 GCA_036515095.1 Cyclobacteriaceae bacterium
GAGGATGGTGAAGAACAGATTGCGTAAGGTAAGGGATAGCATGAGCTGTCAAGAAGTGTTCCGGTAATTGATCACTCAACGCCGGTAGTGAAATTATTGCTTGTAATAAACGATTGTCGATGTCTGTGTTCCTCTGGAGGAACTGACTACCCGGATGATCACCAGTTTCTTCCCCTTCCGTTGCAGTGTCCAGGTGTCTTTTGAATCTATGTCCACCTTCCTGCCCCCAAAATTGAACGACATTCTGGAATCAATGTTCAGCGTATCTTTTTCGGCAGACCATCTTGCATTTTGAATACGCGGGGCATTGTTGAAAACCGTGGACTTGATATCCCTGCCATCCAGCGTCAGCGTCTCCTCCGTTATCGCATCGTCGGCCCACTCGACAATAGACCTGGATTTTATGAATAACTCATTATTTTTCTGCGTGATATCCAGTTTATACGGTGTTCCTGAAGGTCCGAAAGTCTGGAGCTTGCTCTCGTATTCGTTCAGTACCCATGCGCCGGTAAAGTCAGCCTGCCGGTTTGTTGTCAGTGGTTCGAACCCGCAGGCGATCCTGTAATCCCGTGTTCCTTCGGAGTATGCAGGATCCTCCATAAACAGTGGCCCTGGATCTTCAGCCAGCTTCTCATAATCTTCTTTTGATGTCCCTCTAACCATTCCTGCCCATACAACCCAGTAAGCCCAGTTCGGTTGGTTGTCCAGAATTTCAAGTGAAGGGGGATTTCCAACTTCTCCAAGTACCAGCGGTTTGCCGTTCGACAATGCCATTAGTCCATCGTAGTACGACTGGTCGAAGTCATTGCCGTAAATGTCAATGGAAAGTATATCCAGGTATTCGTTTCCGGGATAGTATTTAGCAAACTCCCTGTCCGGGCGGCTTGGCCTGTCAACGCTCCATACCCAAATAAGATTAGTAAGCTTGTGATGATTGACCAGCCTGTCAAAAATATGGCGGTATAGCGCCGCGGTCGTGTACTTGCCTTCATGACGGCCACCCCACCAGAACCAATCCCCGTTCATCTCATGATAGGGCCTCCACAGTACCGGCACTTTTGCGTCCTGAAGTTGTTTCAGGTAAATGGCAATTTCGTCAACCTGTTTCATCCACTGCTTGTTCAGCTTTGTCCCCCGCCGCAAAATGTCCCTGAATTGATTATCCGATAACCTACCCTGAACGCTGGCCAGCCTGGTTGAATCCGAACCGGGCCGGGGTTGAAAAGTCACCGGCT
This sequence comes from Cyclobacteriaceae bacterium, assembly GCA_036515095.1. Lineage (GTDB taxonomy): Bacteria > Bacteroidota > Bacteroidia > Cytophagales > Cyclobacteriaceae > ZC4RG29. Next base: position 1,236 of record DATBVZ010000052.1, read on the forward strand.
CACTTGCGGTCGGAGGTACGGCATGCCAGCACAAGGTTATGATGGAGCCAAGGCGATGTTGCCGGATAGCCTCGTCGATTATCGAGGGTCTGGCAAGGTAGGAGTCTTTGTCACCTTCTTCTGCGAACCCAAAGTCCTGACTCCAGACAACCGGCGTTTCGCCGATAAAGTCTGAGGCGAATTGAGAATTCCGGTCCCGCGAGATGGGAAAGTTGTGCTGACCGGACAAGATGTGACTTCCGCTGATGCTTTGGATATACTCCAGTAAGGCGACCGCTTCAGATGAGGGATTGGGTGTTACCGGTTTAATTTTTTGCGGCTGGCCAAACAACGTAGCGTACGACATGAAGAGGATTACACCAGCAATCACATTTCCGCGGGGATTCATAGCGCAATGGTATTTGTGAATGCTTAATTTATCCAATTTTGTCGTATCGCTACATTTAAATTTGATGGCCGGATTCACCTGGATAAACTCCTAATGCTCTTTGTCCGTATTCAGGGCCTGCGTATCGTGGATTCTCCCATCCATGATGTTGGCACGCCCTTGCTCAACGAGCACTTCATTGTAATTCTCCGGGTTAAGGTAGGGAAGATCAATCCGAGGAAATCCGTTACGGACGAACGCTATGATATCGCCGGCGATCTGCTTCGGAGCGGCCCATTGCAGGTTGTGTCCAAGATCGCTTTCCTGCGATCCGTTCGCGGGCAAGGATTCTTTGCCGTATGTCTTGTATATGACCGGAGTTCCGTTTACCTGAGCAGCCTTTTCCAGCGACGAAATTACCAGCTTCTGGTCGGCCAGCGGAAATACAGTGTCTTGTGCTGCCCAAAGAATAAGCGTTGGTACCTTAAGATTTTGCAGCGCATTCCGGTTGTCCGTCTTACCCAGCGCCGTGATTCCGCCAATCCAGGTACCCACCGGAACTTGTATGGTTTCCCGGAGAATCGCATCCAGAAAAGCTTCCTCTGTGCCGGGTTCATTCACCCAGTTTTTTCTCAGAAAAGATGTTGTTTCGTCACCGAGACTCTCGGGTGTAATGAAGTAAGCATCCTCAGGCCACGAGAAGTCGCTTTCGGTTTCCAAAATTGGTCTCCATGATTTTTCAATAAGTCCGGAAATCAGGAAGTCGTTAATAAAGCTGTTTTCTTTTCCGTAAACCATAGATCCGATAAGAACCATTCTGTTTACACGTTCAGGAAAATTCAGTGCGAGTTCCTGTGCCACGACACTGCCCATTGAATGCCCGACGATGTAAGCCGACTGGATTTCCATTTGGTCCATTAATGCAAGTACGTCCGCTGCAAGGACCGCAGGCGTGAAGCAATTTTCCGGTGTTGATGCGCACGTTCGCCTGTCTGGCATGGATGAATCACCATGACCGCGAAGGTCGGGCGCTATGATCCGAAGGTTTGGGTACACGCTGACCAGTTCATCGATCAGTAATTGAAAGGACCGCCCGGTATCCGTACATCCGTGGAGCAGGATCAGTGAAGCACCGCCAATATTGCCGCGTTCCACATAACTCATGGTTATGCCGGTGGTAAGGGTCGTCTTTTTTTTCTGAAGGTTGAATGCTTCGAACTGGTCCGGCCCCTGGCCCAGGGCATATGCTGCTGTGAAGAGACCAAATAGTGCAAGAATTGTTTTCATTTTGATTAAGCGTTATTTTATTTAATTGTTGTTAGAGAGTTCCTTATGGAAAAGGAGGTGTGTGTTCAGGGCATGATGCTGTCTTTTCTTCCGGATATCAATCCGACCTCCTTGTTTGCGTAGTCGATGATGACGCCGTAGCGCTTCATCACATCCGATCCGATTATTCCTGATATTTCGATACCGCTTCTGTTGCGAATGATCGTTACGAGAAGGCTCATATCGTAAGCAAGGCATGTTGTGGAGATCCTCGTGCTGCCTAGTGAGATCGATACGTTATAGACCGACTTGAATTCGACAATGGTTCCCCCCATGCCGACGGCCTTGTTAACGATGAGGTCACTTTCGCGGTTTACGGTCTTGAAACCGTATTTTTTTGTTTCGGTTTCATTAAGGAGCGTAAAGTCTGAGCCGGTGTCCAGGAGGAAATAGACCTTCTTTCCGTTCAGCGTGCCCGCAACGATGGGTTTTTGCTGAAGGTTGATGATGCGGATGTATTCGTACTGGTGATCGGACATTGGTAATACTATCATGAAGTATGCAAGCAGTAGTGTTTTCATTATGTTAGATTGGTTACTAGTAAATTAATTGAGTCAGCAGAAGACAAGTCGCAACGCGATCCTGTATGGTGTTATTGATTCAGCACAAATACAAACGGGGTTTAGATCATTAGCCGGTAAAAGCGAAACAGGTCGTTCGTGATCGGCAGGATTTCAACGTGGCTGAATCCGGCACGAAGTGCGCACTCCGTTACCTTTTCCGGCCGGATAACGGTGCCAATGGCTTC
>DATBVZ010000053.1:0-3676 GCA_036515095.1 Cyclobacteriaceae bacterium
TTTTAATGCATGAACTTTAGCGGTGCCGGCGCTGCCCGCCTCAACGTTCACGATTCCCGCCTCCAGGTCGTAGGCATCCACCTCACCAGCACTGACTACTGAAAAACTTGCCCGGGCCGCCTTTCCTTCGAGTTCAACATCACCCGCGCTTGAAACACTGACTTCCACCTCCTCGGAATCAATAGCCAATTCGATTGATGCCGCGCTCGCGCATTCCAGTTGCAGGCTGCGGACGCTCAGCAAACCTTCCGCATATACATTTGCCGCCGAACTTGCGGATATCTTGCTGATACTCCGGAAAGTCACAAACACCTTGGCATTAATGTTCCTCCTGAACCGTCCGTCGCGAACGTGAATCTTAAGATACGTCCCCGAAACCTCCGTGATGATATTTGACAGATCCGTATCGCCGCTTACTTCAACGCGAACAGCCTCCCGGTCACCCTTTTTCAGGTAAACATCGATCCCTTCCGCGGCCCTCACTCCCTGGAATGACCCTACTTCCCGCACCTCACTTTGCTGTGCTGCCGCAGCCACTGCAATTCCGGAGAGCAGCAGGGTAAATAAAATCTTGTTCATAATCCGTCCAATTTGCCTTAAAGACAAGGCCTAAATATAATGGTTGCATCCAATTCATTCACCCTCAATTATTTTGGGGATGTACCAAATCATCGTATTTTTCAGTAATTTTAAGCCTTATTTTTTTAAACTTTGACCCAACAATCAATTTCCTACTTTTATGATCTTCGATAAGAAAGCCGAGTTGAACGTTCTCATAAACCTTGCCGCGAGCGACAAAAACGTAGCTGCCCGCGAGGCGAAACTTATACATCTTATTGGGAAGGCCAACGGAATCCCCAAAGAAGACATCGACAAGATGCTGGAAAAGCCAACACCAATCACCAGCATGAACTCACTCACGCCGGAGGAAAAATTTGAACACCTGTACTACCTGATACAACTCATGAAAATGGATGGGCAGGTATTTCGCAGTGAGATCATCTTTTGCGAACAGATAGCGGAAAGACTGGGGTATAAGAAAGGCGTCGTCGGCGAGCTTTCACAGCATATCTACAGCGACCCTTCCATTACAGCAGACCGTGATATGCTCAAGAAGAAGGCAGAGAAGTTCCTCCGGGCGGAGGCTTAATTTCTCCGGTATACAACTTTTCCACCCACGACGGTCATGGCGACTTCGGTGGAAAGAATGAGATCCTCATCAACAGTCATGATGTCCTGCGTGAAAACCGTAAAGTCGGCCAGCTTGCCCCGTTCCACCGATCCTTTTATGCCTTCTTCGAAAGCGCCGTATGCAGCATCCAGGGTGTACGAACGCAACGCCTGTTCGCGGGTCATCTTCTGGTCTCCTTCAAACCCTCCGGGCGGCTCACCGGCAAGCGTCTTTCGTGAAACAGCAGCATAGAAACAGGCAATGGGATCAACCGGTTCCACGGGAGTGTCTGTACCGTTAATGACGCGTGCACCCGACTTCAACAGCTTCTGCCACGCGTAGGCCCCCTCACGGATCCGTGTTTCGCCGAGTCGTTCAATCGCCCAGGGGCGATCGGACGACATATGGATAGCCTGCATGGAAGCAATGACGCCCAGCCGGGCAAAGCGGGGAATGTCCTGCGGACTCAGGTGTTGCGCATGTTCTATCCTGAACCGATGATCGGCATTATCCCTGCCGGATTCCTTCAGGGCATGCTCATACCGGTCAAGCACTTCGCGGTTGGCGCGGTCGCCAATCGCATGCGAACAAACCTGAAAATTCTTCTGAAGGGCGATCACTGAAGTCTTAAATACCGTATCCATGGATAGCGTTTCATGTCCATAGTGTCCCGCCCGATCGCTGTAAGGTTCCAGCAACCACGCACCGCGGGAGCCCAGGGCACCATCGCAGTTGAGTTTTACGGAACGGATGGTCAGCCGGTTTGCCGGGTCTACTACCGGACCCTTTTGCATCCACCTGTAAAACAACTCGCGATCTCCCCCGCTGATCATTACATAGAGACGGACACCCAGTTTTCCCTCTGCATTGAACTTCTCGTACAGATCGATATACTGCTGACTGACACCTGCGTCGTGAAAACTGGTAATTCCATTTTTGTGGCAGGCAGTAATCGCCAGCTCCAGCGCCTGTTCATTCCGCTCGCTGGAGTTGGCAGGTATGAATTTCGTTATCAGATTCTGGGCTCCTTCGTTGAAAATTCCGGTCGGATTGGCTGTTGCGTCTCTGATTACCTCTCCCCGGACATCGGTGGAAGCCGTACCCCTGACCGGCAGCGCATAAATCCCTGCCAGTACCATGGCTTTCTCATTAGCCAGGCCAAGATGACCGCTGGCATGGGTGAGGTATACCGGATTATCAGGAGATACTGAACTTATACCTGCATGGGTCGGGAAGCCCCTTACCAAAGGCTGCGGCTTTTTGTCCCACTTGTCCTGGTGCCACCCACGCCCGACAATCCATTGGCCAGGCCCTGCCCGTTCAACCGCCTGCTTTACCATGAGTACCATTTGTTCATAGCTATTGGCATCCGCAAGATCAAGATTAAGCTCATTGTAACCCAGTCCCATCAGATGGCCGTGACTCTCGATGAAACCCGGCGTCAGGATCCTTCCTTCCAGATCGATGACTTCGGTGTTTCTTCTGATATGCGATCGCACCCCCTCTTCACTCCCGACATAAATAATGGAATCGCCTTTGACAGCCACCGCCTCGGCCCGAGGTTGAACTTGATTGACTGTATAAATGGTACCTCCCGTGATGACAAGGTCGGCGGGCTCCTTTCCCGATTGGCACGATGCTGCGAGGGCAGCGAAGAACGTAAAACAGAATCGTCGAAAAGAGATTGCTGACTTCATGCATGGCAAGGTAGGTAGCTAAACCGAAATCACAAGCAAAAGTCGAATTGCGTTGTCAAAGCCGGGGCCAGGCCTGCGGATGACCGGTAATCCTGTCATTCACCGGATACTTCGCTTTGTCGCGGATCGGATCACCGGCGGATGGAAACAGCCATACCGCGCGCAAGAGCGCCCCGCCGAATTAAAAGATGCCTGCGTCACAAACTTTATTTACTTTGCAAAAAGTATTGCTTATGAGGCCACGCATTTTTCTTCTGTCCGCTCTGCTGTTTCTTTCAACCATCTCATTCGCGCAGGATTTCGGCTTATCCTTTTCCTATTTCATTCCAAAGAACGGATATTTCTCGACGCCCATCAGTCCCTTTTCTATCCGGGGTCTCGGTGTTGATCTTGCCCCGTTCCTTGCTGTTGAAACCGGCGCTTCATTGTACAGGATGTCGGGGCTCAGTATTAAAGACCTTCCCTTCGAATCCAAATCCCCACTGGCTGGTCCTAACTTCACCATCTTCATACCCCTTGAGCTCGTATTCCAGCTCAAGGGATCAATGGTTGAATTCGATATCAAAGGAGGAGGCTTTTTCTTTTATGGTTTTGATCAGCGGATCAACTACGGCAACATGGACAGGGCAATCCGTGAATACGAGAACTGGTCGGTGGCCAATTCAACATTCTCCTTCAAAAACAAACCCGGCTTTGGTTACCATGGCGGTGTTGAACTCACGGTGTATGTGGCAAGCCAGTTCGGTATTTCCTTCGAATGCAATTACCTGGTAGGGGATTCCGATTTCCCGCTTAACGGAAGTTATAG
>DATBVZ010000054.1:0-2659 GCA_036515095.1 Cyclobacteriaceae bacterium
GACTCCTTTTCCTTAAAAACGGTGCCCTTAGCTCGAGTGGCTGGCTTCTTAGCGCACGCAAAGGGAGTTCCGTAGACAAGAATGGGGAACCATTACCATGGCTTACTTATCCACTGATTCATTTTCTTGAACCAAGGCTAACCAGGCAACTGGACGTATTTGAATATGGGAGCGGCAACTCTACCTTGTGGTTTGCCCGACGCGTCGCGACAATAAGTTCCGTTGAATACGATGCGCGTTGGTACGCAAAAATAAGAGGACAATTGCCGGGGAATGCCGGGATCCGGTTCATAGATGTCAGGGACAAGGATACCTACGGCCAGATGGCATTCAGGAAATTACCCGACAGCGATCCGAACATGGCCTATGTACACGCCATCCGCAACAAGCGCAAAGACCAAAAGACTGACCCCTGTTATGACCTAATAATTGTTGATGGCTTGTTTCGTCCGGACTGTATTGCCGTAGGCATCCACCATCTTAAAGCCGGCGGCGTGCTCCTCATTGACAATACGAATCACGCGGATATTCAACCGTTTCTTGAAGGTCTGAAAAATACGGGATTTAAATGCATTGATTTTTGGGGCATGTGCCCAATTGAACCGATAATATCGTGCTCGTCCATTTACTATCAGGAAAACAATTGGTTAAATATCTAAATTGTAGGAATCACCGTCAGCAGCAAAATTGACACGTACTGGAAATGGTTAGGAAACAAATCAACAGACTTCTTAGAGGCCTGGGTTTTGAGATTCGGCGATACGATATAGGCGGTTCAAGTATTGCCCTATTAAGAAAATGCCTTGACTTTTACGACATCGATATGGTGATTGATGTCGGCGCAAATGTAGGGCAATATAGTATGGCCTTGCTCGATACCGGGTTTGAAAGGAAGATACTATCGTTTGAACCCATAGCAAAGGTATATCGCCAGCTTGAGAACAATTCCCGGAGATTCGCCAACTGGGAAGTGTGTAACCTGGGTGTTGGTGACAAGGAAGGCACACTAACCATAAATATTTCGGAGAATTATGAGAGCAGCTCACTTTTACCTGTTACCGAACTCAGCATTTCCGCTGAGCCGAAAAGTGGCTATGTAAGCAAGGAAGAAATTCGTGTTGTTACATTGGATTCATTCCTTGTTGACCGAATAAAGACAGCTCAAAACCCCTACCTGAAGATTGATGTCCAGGGCTATGAGCTGCAGGTATTGGAGGGAGCTAAAATGCTTCTTCCAAAGATCAAAGGCATCCAGCTTGAAATGTCCTTTGTCAAATTATATGAAGGTGGCCCCCTGTATAAAGATATTTTCGGATATCTTGAAAACGCGGGATTTCAACTTTATACTATAATTCCTGATTTTCGGGATGAACGATCCGGAAGAATGCTTCAGGCGGATGGAATTTTCATTCGTGAGCCTGAGTGAACCCCGGCAAACGAGCAAAAATCACTGGCTGAAGTAATGGATGGCGATAGCACCAGAAATCCAGACAAACAAAAGGAAAAGTTGGCAAATCCGCTTATATCCGTCATTACCGTCGTTTACAACGGATCTGCACAAATTGAAGAGACAATCAGGAGTGTTATAAAACATTCTCACAAGGAAGCCGAATACATCGTTATCGATGGGGGCAGCTCCGACGGAACTGTCGAAATAATAAGAAAATATGAGGCCCACATTCGTTTTTGGATCAGCGAACCAGATCGGGGAATATACGACGCAATCAATAAGGGGATCAATGCATCTTCAGGATCCTATTTCCTCGTCTTGAACGCAGGCGACCAGCTTCTCTATTTGCCTCTGGATGAGGTGAGGCAATCCGAAGAAATTAACGCAGATGTCATCCTTTTTGACGTTCGCTGTTCCGATAACAGGGTCTTCCGCAGCGTTGTAGATTACCGGACACGCTTTGGCAATACCATCCATCACCAAGGCGCTCTGTACAGGAGAACCTTAAATATCAACTATGATACGAACTACCGGGTTTATGCCGACTTTGACATGAATCTGAAGCTACTGGCGCAGAAGAAGAAGTTCATAAAGTTCAACAAGGTAATCACTTACCACTCGTTGGATGGGGTTTCAAACAACAGAGGTTTTATAAAAGAATACTTTGACGTAATCAAGAATAACAGTGGCCCGCTGCATACCCTGATAGGATATCTTTACTTCAAACAGGGCGAACTAAGGAAGTCGCTGCGGCAAGCCATTGATCACCTGCACAAAGGGAAGGGATTATGAACAGGCCAAATCATTCCGTAGCCGCTGCCGTTGTTCTTTACAATCCACCGACTCATGTCGTTGATACCATCCGGACGTATGCCGGGCAGGTCGACCATATATACATCGTTGACAACTCCACTACGCAGGATCCTGCGATCCTGAACGAGCTCCGTTCCATTGATCATTCCCTGTATATCACGAATCATGGCAACCACGGGATCGCCCGCGCATTGAACACAGCCGCGGAAAAAGCGCTGGCTGACGGCTATGAATTTCTGCTCACTATGGACCAGGATACCCGGTTACCTGCGGATTTTGTGGAGCAATTGCTTGAGGTGCTGAGCGAAGTCCCGGCCGACAAACTCGGCATTGTGGCCCCACGCTATTCCAATGGTGCGGAAGCAGCCCGGCGTTACGAACCCGTAATAATTACCA
>DATBVZ010000055.1:0-5811 GCA_036515095.1 Cyclobacteriaceae bacterium
TTTCTGTTTTGGTTACATTGAACGAACATCATCGATCCAAGCACAATGATTATCAATGAGAATTTCACTTTCATACGTTTTTGCGTTAAGGTTTTTCCTTTCGTCTGCCTGCCGTACTCTGCTACAGAACTATGCCAGCCCGTTGAGGCGGCCTTCTTTTAGACTCATAAATATCTGTTTGTCAGTGAATTACTACGCATGTCCGCTACGGAAGCGCTACTCAATTATTGCCTCAGTTTCGAGGTAAATTATCTACAGAATGCCGGATTTATCGCCACATGTGGAAATGAGTGAATGATTGAATGACCGAATGCGTGAATGGTAATTCCAGTGTTCACGCATGACTTCCCCTGCTGGCAATACACCACACATCGTAGATGCATATCCACAACTTGCGCTATTGGTGTGTACAATTTCAGGATTTCCTCGGCTTTTTTCAGGTTGGTATGAATTTCTCAAGTAACCATTTGTACCCATGCAGTACGGATTAAGACCGGATCGCAGTTGGTAAAACTTAAAGATCCCCTACGTGTTCCCCGTCTTGTAATATCCTTTCTGTTGGGTTTGGCTCGTATGACGGGGTGACACCTGGCCGCATAGTCTGCTCTTTCAGAACACATCGAAGGACCCATGACCTTCTATTCTGTTACCAGATTTTGCGGCCTATCTTTTTTGAGGGATATGGGGGTATGTAAGTATATAAGGTTATCGGGATATACGAGTATAAGGAGGTGTTACTTTCCCGTATACAACTACACCCATACACCTATATACCAATATACCTATATACCTATATACCTATACACTCTTCCATACACGTACCCCTGCCTAACCCTCCTAACCTGTCACCTGCATCGGTCAGTTGGCACGATTTTTTAACAACCGATGGAAAAAATAATATACTATGAATTGGAAAAAAACAACACTATCTATCGGAGCGCTGACACTTGTGCTGGTGTCAGGCTTGACTATTTCCGCAGTGGCACAGGCTCCGCGAATGGGGATCAAAGGCGGGTTAAACCTAAGCAATCTTTATGTGGATGATGTGGATGATGAGAACGCGCGTCTTGGGTTTCACGTAGGTGTGTACGGTCAGATTTTATCTTCAGAAACATTTGCCATTCAACCCGAGTTATTGTACACGACGAAAGGCTCTGAAAACGAGTTCGGCGGACTCATTGACCAAACCGTGGAATTCAACCTGAATTATCTTGAGTTGCCCGTGCTTGCCGTTTTTAAGCTGGGCGAATCCGCTGAGATTCATGTGGGTCCGTATGTGAGTTACCTGCTCAATGCGAACATTTCGACCTTCGGTGATCTCGGCAGTTCGACAAATGACCTGGATCGCGATAATTTCAATGCATTCGATTTTGGATTGGCAGGAGGTTTCGGATTAAACTTCGGCGCCCTTCAGGTCGGTGCCCGCTACAATTACGGGCTGGCTGAGATCGCTGATAGCGATGCCGCAGAACTGGCAGTAGGCGATGCCAAAAATTCCTGCGCACAGATCTACGCCGCCTTTAACCTGAATAAGTAAGTTGATTTTGGTTCCGAATGAAGAAGGGAACGTCTGCGGGCGTTCCCTTTTCTTTGGATTACAAATTGGATTACAAGTTTATCTCGTACGCCTTAAGCTTGTTGTACAATGTCTTTCTGTCGATCTTCAGCAACTCCGCTGCCTTCGTTTTATTAAAGCCTGTCTTCTCCAGCGTAGAGATGATGGCCTGCCTTTCAGCCCTCCCGGAGACTGATTTCAGCAGGTTGTGATGATCCATCTCAAAGTTACTGTCCGCGCCAACCGCTTCCATAAATTCAGGTTCGGGGGAAATGATCTCATAGGGAAGCCCTTCCAGCATGATCTCCGAACCCGGGGAGAGCAGGACTGCCCGCTTAATGACATTGTTCAGTTCGCGAAGGTTTCCATACCATACGTAGTTCTTCAGCTTCTCAATTACTTCAGGATTGGCGAGCTTGACGTCCTTTCCCAGTGAGGCGTTAGCTTTTTTCAGAAAGTGCTCAGCAAAGATCATAATGTCACCTTTGCGTTCCCGCAGCGGAGACAATTCAATCTTGAATTCATTCAAGCGATGATACAAATCTTCCCTGAATCGTCCTGCTTTCACTACAGACAAGAGATCTTCATTCGTGGCGGTGAGGATACGCACGTCGATACTGATATCCCGCGTACTGCCGATGCGCCTTATTTTGCGCTCCTGCAAAACGCGGAGCAACTTTGCCTGGTTTTCGTAGGACAAATTTCCGATTTCATCCAGGAATAATGTACCTGAATTTGCCGTTTCAAAACTGCCCGCTTTATCCGTAAAGGCTCCCGTAAAGGACCCCTTGAGATGGCCGAACAATTCACTGCCGACCAATTCTTCCGACAATGCGCCGCAATCAATGGCAACGAAAGGCTTTCCCGCGCGCTTGCTCCGTTCATGGATCGCAACCGCCACGTACTCCTTTCCTGTTCCTGTGTCGCCCGTAATAATCACCGACATATCGGAAGGCGCAATCAGGTTGATATAGCGTTCCACCGTTTCTGCCTGCGGGCTGGTGCCTACGATAAAGGCATCTTCACGCGAAGAGAGGCGCTGCCCTGCGGGTTGCTCTTTACCATACGGTTGTCCCTTGGCATTGCTCTTTGTAATGGCCTCCCTAATGGTAATCAGAATCTCATCCGGAAGCAGTGGCTTCACAACATAATCAAAGGCACCGTATTTGAAGGTCTGGACCGCAGTCCGCACATCCGAATACCCGGTTATAATGATGACCGGAACTGCCGGTTGAAGTATTTTGATGCGTTGCAGAAGGTCGGCGCCATCCATGTCAGACAGGTGATAGTCGCACAGGACCAGCGTAAACGTTTTGGTTCTCAGTAGCTTAAGGGCGTCTCCACCCTTGGTTGCGACGTCCACTTCAAATCCGTTCTTGGTCAGAAATCTCGACAGCAGGCTGCAAATGTCCTGATCATCGTCAATCACCAGTATTCGTTCCATGACTTATAAGGTTGTTTAGTTTCACACATGCCCATCGACATTAGCTTCAGAAGGGTAAATATTCCACCCTGTGTTGGTCTCTGAACTAATTTAAGCAGTAACGGGTGATCCCGCCTACTGTTCGCTCCAGTTTCGAGACCCTGTCTTATGAGTGCTGAGTTTCCTGCGATTATTCTCCCCTACTCCAACGACCCAGCCCCACACGTATTGGAAAAATGATGCCAGAGGCCTAACGTCCCCTTTTTTCTACAATTGATGGGTCTTCGAAAATGAACGTGGATTTAATTCCACACTTCAAAACCAATTTTTTCAACACTTTGTTCCGGATTACCGCTTATTCAAGGGTTGGGCACTGGCTCCAGGAAAAGCACGGTATACACGGAAACGGAATCTGCAAATCGTCCTTCATTTTGGCCTGTTTAGTCCGAAAAAAGTGCAAAAAGCGCCTGTAAGGCACCCCGCTTCCCATATTCCCTGGTGCTTCAGACGATTCATTCAATCGATTGTGTAAATTTGCCCACAATTTTATGAGTCGCATCGCCATCATCGATTTGGGTACCAATACCTTCCACTTGCTCGTCGCCGACGAAAGGGAGGCGGGGTATCGGATTGTTCACCGTGACCGGTTGTCCGTAAAAATTGGCATGGGGGGAATCAACCGGGGATTTGTCACTGAAGACGCCATCCAACGCACCATGCTGGCGTTACAGAGCTTCCGCAATACAATGGACCGCATGAAGGTGAAAAAGACTTATGCCTATGGCACCAGCGCCATTCGCAATGCCGCCAACCGCGATGAAATAGTGGAAAAGATCCGACACGTTACCGGGATAGACGTAAACATCATCAGCGGAGACCAGGAGGCGGAGTTCATCTATCAGGGTGTACGATCAGCACTGCATTTGGGCGTTGAAAAGTCCCTGATCATTGACATCGGTGGAGGAAGTGTTGAGTTTATCCTTGCTAACAACGACAAGATCTTCTGGAAGGAGAGTATTGAGATCGGCGCACAACGATTACTTGAAAAGTTCCAGCGGCATGATCCGATACTCGAAGAGGAAATCCTGACACTGAATGCTTTTTTTGATGAAAAGCTGACTTCATTGAAAGCCGCCCTGAAGCGGCACCGGCCCCACGTACTCGTTGGTTCGTCGGGCACCTTTGATACGCTGAGCGATATTTTCTGCGAGACCCACAAGATCCTTAAAACGCCCGATGAAATCGAAACCCCGCTCACCTTGCCGGGCTTTTATGAAATTTATCGCGACCTCGTGATGAAGAATCGTGAAGAAAGAATGCTCGTTCCCGGAATGATTGAAATGCGCGTTGACATGATCGTTGTCGCCTGTTGCCTGATCCGCTACATCCTGGAAGCCCACGCCTTCGACCGCATTCGCGTGTCTACCTACTCCCTCAAGGAAGGCGTACTCGCAGGTATGGACAGGGCCGTGATTGTCTAGTAACAAAGGACATTTGACCATACCCAATTTGTAAACGCCCCTCTGCTTTTCTTGTCGGCGTTCTTGTTCTCCCCTTACTCCAGGCCAGGTATTACCTGGTCTTTAGGGTACTTCACCTCAAAGCCATACCGCAATTTCTTCGTTTCATTCGGCTGTACGTTCAACTCCCAGACAAGCCTACCGGTCTCTGCAGTGTATTTCGCTCCGCCTGTATCGTCGACGGTCACTTCGATCTGACTGTTCTGCGACACCGGAACATGGTCCTCAATAGTGATCTTAACCGGCTCATTCCTGGTGTTGCGAATAGAAATCTCCCACGTGTAACGGTCGCGCTGGTTGGATCCGATGGTACGCCGCGCGGAAAAATCCTTTACCTTTTCGCGTTGCACCACAATGCGCTTGTCGCGTCCCAGCGAAAGTGAAAGCGTGTCCTTTATGTTGTTTGGATCAATGAATGTCTTGCCAACAAAGGTACCTTCAAAGAAAACGTTGGCTTCACCCGGCAGGAGACTGAACGCTTCCCACCCCGTTGCCTTCGCCAGCAGAAAAGCATCACGGTCAAGCTTGGGTGTTGCAGCGTATTGATATGCGGCTTGCACATCATGCCTGCTGATATCAACTACTGTGGGTTTTGCCGATGAAGCCACGGTATACGGAAGCGCAATGGAAAATTCCGTGTTAAGCGAGGTCTGGATTGTGCTTACGTATCCGGACAAGGATTCTGCAGCCATTTTCACATCCATTTCCGCATCCGCCGGCGCAACGGCAAATCCCCTGCTCCTGGCGGCATTATCCTGCTTGCTCACAGGCATAGGCCTGGGAAAATCCAGATACCAGGTATACAGTTCCGGCTTTTGCCCGCCGAGCGCAGGATCAGCGGTTGAGAGTATAAGCCTAACATTTTCCCACGCCTCTCCGGTATGCTGAAAAACATTCGCTTTGTAATTGAGTTCGACCGGACTCTTCGTATCTACCGCGCGAAGATCGTATACCGGATACCACCCCGCATTCGAAACAATGTAACTTACCTCCAGGGTAACCGGCGTTGAAACCTTTGCTGAAACATGCACCACAATTTCACTTGTATTCTGCGTGTAGAATCCGCGCTCTTCTTCAATCTGCCTTTTAAGTTTGGTGATCTTCTCGTTAAGATCCTTCACTTTTTCATCCGATTTTATCTTCTCGCGCCCTATATCTGCCATCCGCGACCGAAAGAAATCAGCCATGGCCTTTAGCTCAGCGACCGTAAGGTTTTGTTGGGTCCCGCCTATCTTCTGGTTGGCTTCCATGAGTTGTTCCTCCTTGAGCAGTATTGCTTTCCGGTTCTGTTCTTCGGTAAGCCCCGCTACCTG
>DATBVZ010000056.1:0-6045 GCA_036515095.1 Cyclobacteriaceae bacterium
GCGACACGATGACGGAGGGCGTGATCGCTGCGTGGCATAAGAAAGTTGGCGACAACGTGAAGTCGGGTGAGCTGCTTGCCGAAGTCGAGACCGACAAAGCCACCATGGAATATGAGTCATACAACACCGGAACACTGCTATACATTGGCGCGGAAGAGGGTAAATCCGTAGCGGTTAACGGAGTGCTTGCCATCATCGGCGAAAAAGACGCGGACTGGAAAACATTACTTAAATCGCACCAGGTAAAAGAGGACGGCGGGTCAAAACCAGCTGATAAAGCTGATAGACAGGTAAAGGCGGAGGACGAAAAGCAGCCTGTCAGTGAGCGGGCGGCAGGCACGGGCGATGGGGAGCCCGGGGGAAGAATTAAGGCTTCACCGTTAGCCAAACGCATGGCTCGCGAAAAGGGGTACGACATTTCGAAAATAACCGGAACCGGTGACAACGGAAGGGTGACCCGGCGTGATGTTGAAAATTTCAAGCCGTCGGCCGAGCCGCCGGCACCAGGCAAGGCGCAGGCCCCGGTTGAGTTACCACCGGTTGTTGGCGAGGAGCATTTCGAGGAGGTTGCCATTTCGCAGATGCGGAAAGCCATTGCCCGGAGGTTATCGGAGAGCAAGTTCACGTCGCCGCATTTCTACCTGACCATGGAGATCAACATGGACAGGGCCGTAGAGGCGAGAAAGAGTATCAATGAAGTTAGTCCTCTGAAAATTTCCTTCAATGACATCGTGCTGAAAGCTACGGCCGCGGCTATTCGCCGGCATCCCGATGTCAATGTTTCGTGGCTGGGCGACAAGATGCGACGGAACCAACACATTCATATCGGAGTAGCGGTGGCGGTAAAGGACGGGTTGATCGTTCCGGTAGTCCGCTTTGCTGACAACAAATCCTTATCGCACATCGCCGCGGAGGTGAAAGACCTGGCGCAGAAAGCGCACGATAAGAAACTCCAGCCCGCCGACTGGGAAGGGAGTACCTTTACCATTTCTAACCTGGGAATGTTTGGCATTGAAGAATTCACGGCCATCATCAATCCGCCCGATGCCTGCATTCTTGCCGTGGGAGGAATAAAAGAAACACCCATTGTGAAGAATGGCGCTGTGGTTCCGGGAAATGTAATGAAAGTTACCCTTTCGTGCGACCATCGCGCTGTGGACGGGGCTACAGGCGCAGCGTTCCTGCAAACCCTGAAAGGTCTGCTTGAAGATCCGGTGAGAATATTGATCTAAAGGTTCCCGCCTTCGCTTGCCGGTGCCGTTGCTGTATACTGCTAGCCTGGTTTGGCAAGCTACGGACGCTTGCGCCAAAGCTTCGTCCGACGCCATATCCGCTAGCCAGCGGAGACGGCTTCAGCGGCGGAGCGCGGGCGAAGGAAGAATATTCTGTTCAGCGCATTCTACTTTAGATACAAGGGCTACGTGTCTTCGGTGGTGGTCAGGACTCTTTTGCAATGAAAATAAATAGGATGGGGAACAGGATTCAGATTCACGCAACAACCATACTGGCAGTATTGCATAACGGACAGGTAGCCATTGGGGGCGACGGCCAGGCCACCATGGGCAACTACGTTGCCAAGAGCAATGTGCGCAAGATCCGGAAATTGCATGAAGGCAAGATCCTGGCCGGATTTGCAGGCTCTACCGCCGACGCCTTCACCTTGCTGGATCGCTTTGAGGAGAAGTTGAACAGCTATGGGGGAAATATGAAGCGCGCTGCTATTGAGCTTGCGAAGGACTGGCGTATGGATCGTTACCTGAGAAGGCTGGAAGCCATGATTATCACGGCCACCGCAAATGAGTTGCTGGTCCTATCCGGCACAGGGGATGTCCTGGAACCCGACAATGAGGTAGCCGCTATCGGTTCCGGGGCCATGTATGCCCAGGCAGCCGCTATCGCCCTGAAGAAGCATGCCCCCGGGCTATCCGCCGAGGAAATCGTACGTGAAAGCCTCAACATCGCCGCCGATATCTGCATTTATACCAACCATAATCTGGTGGTGGAGCGGCTGGAGGGGGGATAAGGTAGAAGGGTGTATAGGTATATAGGTTTATAAGTATATAGGGGGAAACATTGCCTTTTTGGTGAAATTGTCAGGTATAACCCTTCCGGAAAATGCCGTTCCGGCCTATCCTCTGCAGCTATCCCATTGATGCCTAAACCCTTACACCTTATACCCTGCTTCGCTTCCTTGTGATCAAGGCCCCTTCGCGTCATTAAGATCCTTGCTCTGAGCAAAATTTTACGAGCTTCGGCTGGCAAAGCCCTTATACCATATATACCATATATACCTATATACTTATATACTCATATACCCCCCTTCCCCCATTTCCCGCATAACTTATGCTTGTTCCGTGAAAAGTTTTTATCTTATAATGCGTTAATACCCCTAAGCCGTATCCCGTGATCAACTATTACGCCATACTGGACATCGACCGCAACGCCAATTCGACAGAAATCAGGGCTGCATACAAACGTCAGGCTATGGTTTACCACCCTGACCGCAATGCAGGGGAGAAGGAGGCGGAGGAGCATTTTAAGATGGTAAACGAGGCTTATCACGTGCTTTCGGATTCCCTCAAGAAAGCGAAGTACGACTCGTGGCTTGATCCCCATACACCGGACCAGTTTTCGGATGAATACTGGCGTGAGGTGAGGAAACGCAGGTATTACGCGTACCGCAGGGCTCAGACTTCCACGTATCGTATTGATCGCGATTATTACCAGGTTCAGGCGCTCGCTTTCCTCGTTTTTTTGCTGCTTTCGGGGCTTTGCTTCGCCATGATACACACGGTGAATTATTTTATCGATCTGAGACAGGCAAGTGAGTGGCGTGAGAACAGCCTGCACCTGAAGCAGGTAAATGCGCTGTTTGACGCCGGCCATTTCAATGAGGCGTTTAGCATGATCAAGGGGCTGAGGAAAGATGAACCGCTGGAATTCCGGTTCATGTTCGCGCAGGATAGCCTGTTGTCCGAGTTGCGCCAGCGTGCCGAACGCGAATTCAACAACAAGAATTTTGAGGACGCTTCCCATTATTATACGATCCTGGGGAAGGAAGAAAACCCCGTAAGGATGGAAACCCTTCAGAAGATAGCCAGTTGCCAGTACTATCTGGGCAACTTTGGCGAGTCATTGCACCCCCTCAAGCACCTGCTTAACCAGCAACCCTGGAATCTCGACCTGGTGTACCGCATTGCGATGATCAACCTGGATAACCTGGACAACAAGAGAGAGGCCCTTCACTACCTGACTATGGGTAAGCGGTTGTTCAAGAAGAATCTTACCGAAGTCTACGGAGCCGCATTTGAAGTGGTAATGGATCCTTCCGATGTTCCGGAGATCTATTACTATATCTTTATCGCCCGGGCGAAAGCCAATATCGGGTTGCAAAATTATACGGAGGCCATTACCGACTGCAACTGGGCGGTGACCCTGCGCAGCAACAAGGCTGAACCGTACCATTTGCGGGCAATTTCCAAGTTCAGGAATTCGCGCTATCGAAGCGGCTGCGAAGACCTTACAAGAGCGGCTTTGCTGGGCATGGATGTCCAGACCGAAATGAACCGCCATTGCCGATGAATCAGCCGGAATGCGGCACCTCGGATCCTCACGATGGAGCACCAACCCGATTACACGGCACGCAAATGAAATCAGCGATACAAATAGCTTTACAAAGACTCAAAAGCGCGGGGGCAGAATATAAGTGCAGTTCTGGGGGATCAATGCTTATTTTTATCGAAATTAACGGAGCTTGAGTGACTGTCGATAATAGAATCAATGCAGATATGGCAACAGAGCTTAGTAAGGACCAGCTTGCGTCGGTGCGTGAAAGTTACTTCAACATTCTCGCCTTGTTCCTCGAACAGGAGAAGATCGACAGCCGTTACATCCGCTGTCTGCTGAAGTGGGCCTTTCAGTTGCACCTCAATCCGGATGACCTGAATAAGACTTCCAAAGATATTTCAACCATCTCATTCTCACTCGACAAGGTGGACAAACTGGAGGCTGTATATCACCTGGTGCACATGATTTACTTGGACCGCGTCGTGGAGGATGTTGAACTGGAAGTGGCCACCATCTATGCCCAAAAGCTCGGGTTTACGCCCGAGATCGTCAGCGAATTGTTTACGGCCATAGTGACTTCAGACCCTGAAATGGGCGTGGAGCGGGACGTCCGCAGCGAAATTATAGAGTTTTTGAAGCTGCATAAGGACACCCTCTAGAAGGGTTATGCTGGCGGAATACGGGCCGGGAATGTAATAATTGCCGGATTCAGTATTGATTTTACTTTCTTCCCATGGCCGGAATCAGTAGGGCAACATCAGTTTTGTCGACCAGTTACCGCTAATGGCGATCAATGACGAAAGGTCAGGAGAATGCAGGGCACTCTCTGAAAGGGTGCAAAGAAGCTACCGATGTAGGGTCTTGTTACTAATCGATTTATTTAGTTTGAATGCAATGCTGAAGTTTGTGGGGTACTTTAACTAGTGCGATGAACTACAGTGTAAGAGTAAAATCGAACAACAGCATCGCGGCCAGGTCCAAGCAAGTGGTTGCACTGGTTGTCAGTATTTTCCTTGGAATACTTATTTCAATGATGCTATGAAGCACATTAAGACCAACCCCGTACAAAGCATTTCAAGGAAGATATACATCCTTAAGACCATTTTTTTAGCTTGCTGAAATCGGGTTTAATTTAGTTTCATTTTTTGACGGCTCCTATACGGAGCCGTTTGCTTTTCAGCCCGCTCTTCCTAGCTTTCGGAACAATACGGCACAAAACCGAATCCGCCCGCTGCCGGACTGACTATGAATTTCAGCCGCGACACCTTTCTCAATCATCTTGCTCAGACCACCGCCTCACCGCTGATGCTCGCTGTTGAACGCGCTGAGGGCATTTACCTTTTTACGCCTGACGGAAGACGCTACACCGACCTGATCTCGGGAATCGGCGTGAGTAATATCGGTCACCGTCATCCGCATGTGCTGAAGGCGATACGGGAGCAGCTGGACCGCCACCTTCATGTTATGGTCTATGGCGAGTTTATCCAGTCGCCTTCCAATTTGCTGGCGGAAAAATTAGTAAGCCTGCTTCCGCCGTCGCTCAACTGCTGTTACTTCACCAACTCCGGAACGGAAGCCAACGAAGGCGCGCTGAAGGTTGCAAAGCGATATACCGGCAGGAGAGCGATCATTTCATTTAAACACTCGTATCATGGAAGCACCCACGGGTCGTTGAGTGTTACCGGCAATGAGGTCAGGAAAAGTGCTTTCAGGCCGCTGCTGCCCGGCGTAACATTTATTGAATTCAACAACCCTGTCGATCTGGACCACATCGATACGAAGACCGCGTGTGTTATCATGGAGACCATTCAGGGCGATGCGGGAGTAAGGATCCCGGACACCAGGTATCTGCAAATGCTCCGCAAGCGATGTAATGATACCGGTGCACTTCTGATCCTTGACGAGATACAATGCGGCATGGGTCGTACGGGTACCCTGTTTGCGTTTGAAAAGTTTGGAATAAAGCCCGACATACTTACCGTTGCCAAGGCGTTTGGCGGCGGTCTGCCCCTGGGTGCATTCATCGCGGACCGGGAGGTGATGGAGTGCCTGTCACACGATCCCATGCTGGGGCATATCACGACTTTTGGAGGCAATCCGGTTTCCTGCGCGGCTGCTCTTGCTACGCTGGAGGTTATCCAGGATGAAAAGTTGCTGGATCACGTTGAAGAGAAGGGAAAACTATTTGAGCAGTACCTGCGGCATCCCCGGATAAAGGCAATACGCAGAGCCGGCCTCATGATGGCCGTCGATTTTGAAACCGCCGAAGAAGTTCAGCGTATGGTAAAGGCCGCCCTCGACAAGGGCATCATCACCTTCTGGTTCCTTTCCCATCCCAACAGCTTCCGCATATCCCCACCGTTGACAATAACTGAGCAGGAGATCCGGGAAGCGTGCGCGGGGATAGTGGAAGTGATTGAGGGAATACGGAAATAGGGGCGGGGGTATAAAGGTATAGGGGTATAAAGGTATATAGGT